>DASUME010000434.1:0-5088 GCA_036277895.1 Polyangiales bacterium | reverse complement strand
GCGGGGCCGTGAATAGATAGCTCTGCCGCCACTGCTCCACCGGCACCGCGGCCGACTGCGAGGGGTCGCCGAAGGTGTTCGAGTTGGGGATCAGGCCCTGGCCGACCATGTAGTGTGCGACCTGCAGCGGCTTGTCGCCGTCGATCACCACGCTCTGGCCAGCGGCGAGCGAGAGCTCCAGGAACGCGCCGGCTTGCAGGGTGGCGGGCGCATGGAGCGCTGGCGTGAAGCTGACGTTGGTTCCGTCGGCGACCGCCGCCACGCGCACCACGCTCGGCGTACCGCTGGTGCCATCGGTGAAGATCACGCCGGGCACCACGTACTTCTTCCCGAGCGTGTCCTCGGGGAACTGCACCTCCTCGAGGTGATCGCAGTTGAGCGTGTCCTCGTTCGGCACGAACGCGCAGCTGTGTCCGGCGATCACCTGCACCGGCTTGTCCGCGCGCACGCGCGTGCCGCTCGCATCGCTGGACGCAACTAGCTCGAGCACGTCGCCGCGATTGAGGGTGGCCGTGCCACCGCTCGCCTCAATGCCGGCGCCCGGCATGAAAGCTCCGGCACCGATCACCTTCACCTGCGTACCATCTTCGACTGCTGTCACCGCGATGAAGCCCGAGCCTTCCTCCTGCGACGGCCAGGACAGCGCGGTGTAGTTGCCGGTGAGCGCGGTGGCCGGCAAGAGCAACGACGCGTCGTTCGAGTACGAGTAACACTCGTTGACCACCGAGCCGGCGCACTGCGACGTCGTGGTGGGGCACAGTGGCGCGTTCTCGAGCTGGTACTGCAGCGGGCTGAACTGGTAGACCGTCACCGGCCGCGTGGTGCGCACGCGGTACGCGCCGTCCGCGACCAGGCGCGTGTTGCCGCGCGCGGGCGGGATCGTACAGGTCTCCGCGGTCGCGCCACTCAGCTCGCCACCCTTGAGCTCCGTGATCCAGGGCAGCGTAAACGTCTGCAGCGAGTCTGCAGACACGTCTGCTTCCTGCACCACGGTGTCGCCGCGCGTGATCGTCACGTGCGTCGGCTGCCCGCTGGCGTTGGCCACCGCGACCGCGAACGGGAAGCCCGTCCACACCGGGTTCAGCGTGATCGTCGGGTAGTAGTCGCAGCCGATGTAGCTGGAGTCGATCTCACCGAGATCGCAGGCGCCGCGGCAGGTGTCCTTGGCGCAGGTCAGGCCCTGCACCGGATCGCACTCGTAGCGCGCGAGCGTGCCGTCGGGCCGGCAGTACGTGGCCTGGTTGTTCGAGCAGCTGGAGCGGCCCGGCACACACTCGGCGACGCGGCCGTCTCCGGCGTTGCTCGCGTCGCGACGGCCCGCGTCGCGCGCGGCGTCGGTCGTGCCCCCGTCGTCGAGCTTCGCGCCCCCCTGGTCCACGCCGCAGCTCGCAGCGAAAAGACACAGCACGGCGCCACGCGAGGCTCCCCAGTGCGCGCGTTTCCCCATCGCGAAGCAGCGTAACAGAGCGGACTTGGGCGCTAGCCTTCTCCGTACACAGCTGTGCGGAAGCACGCATCGATCACGGCGCCGATGCGCTGCACGCGGCGCTCGTTGCGCAGACCTGCCCACAGCGGTGACGTCAGCCTCGCTCGGGGTGCGATCACGAAAAGCCCTGCGTTGACTGCCTGATCTGCGGATGCTAGGCGCCTTGCAACTTACGTAGAGAGGCCACCATGGGGATTGCCCGCGCGCTGCGACGCGTGAAGCGACAGGCCAAGCGAGGCGGGCTCGGCGCGCTCCGCTCCGGCCTCGGAGAAGAGCTGCGCAGCGGCGCCATTCCAGCACCGCTCCGCGGTGCGGCACGCCGCATCGCCGCGTTGATCGATCCGACGAGCAAGCGCGCCTCGCGGCAGCCCGGCTCGACCGCGACGCCCGTCGTCGAGCGCACGCCGCCCGAGACGTTGCGCCACGCGCCGCCCGAGCAGCCCAACAAGGTGGGCAGCGATCGCGGCGACGCGCCCGTCGAGCCCGAGGTCCTCGTCGATACCGACAGCGTCGATCCGATCAGCGTCGGCGCGACTCCCGTCTACAACGCCACCCCCCTCGAGGTGCAGCCGGTGGACGCCACGCCTGCGGACGTCGCGGTCGGCGAGGTCACCCCGCTGGTGATCGAGCCCATCGTCGAGGCCGTCGAGGCGAAGCCCACGGAAACCGCCAAGCCCAAGCCGCCGAAGAAGTCCGGCAACGGCCCCGCCAAGAAGCCCAGCGTTCGGCCCCCTGCGCCCGACGCAAAAGAAAAGCTTGCCCCCGCCAGCGGAGCAGCTAAATCTGTCGCCCGCTCAGGTACCAAGGCCAAAAGCTCTGGTGGCAAGGGCGGAAAGACCAGCAAGAAGAAGTAGTTCGGGGTTGTAGCTCAGCTGGGAGAGCGCCTGCATGGCATGCAGGAGGTCAGGGGTTCGATCCCCCTCAGCTCCACGAAGTAGTTCGGTACGTGAGCCCGCGGCGTGAGCCCGGGCCGAGAGCCGCCGAGGAAACTCTGCACAGGTTCTCGAGTCGCGAGGGAGCGCAGCCGAAGGCAGCGCTGCTTTGCGACGCGCCTCGTGCAAGTGCTGCTCGCTCCTCGGCGCGCCTGGCACCAAGCTCCAGACACCCCCTCGCTGACCTGCGTCCATCGAGACGCACAGCACGCGAGATCATCTGAGAGCTTCGCGCCGTGCGCGCCGCGAACGTGCTCGGACAGTACGGGAGCGTGATCAAGTCGCTGTTCAAGTACGCGCTCCCCAACGCGCAGCCGCGCGCTCTCGCGAAAACTTCGCTCGCTGCGTAACTCTGTCGTGGTCCGCTGCGTAAGCCTCGGAGAACCCGCCAGCGCGCGGAACTACAAAGAGAGATTGAGCATGCAATCACGAACGTTGAAGGGCGCAGCGATCGCCGGTGCCTTGGCTGCCATGTTCGCCGGCAGCGCCGCGCACGCGGACGGTAAGTCCGACAAGAGCACGTCGCAGACGGTGAAGTGCAGCGGCGCCAACGACTGTAAGGGCAAAGGCGGCTGCAAGAGCGCCAAGATCGAGTGCAAGGGGCAGAACGGCTGCAAGGGGCAGAGCTTTACGATGATGAGCAGCGCCAAGGACTGCACCGACAAGGGCGGCACCGTCGCCGCGAAGAAGTAGAGCCGCTCCATGGCACGCCCGCGCGCGCACCTCGGCCACGGCATCGGACTGCGTCCGCAGCACTTCCGAGACTTCCTCGAAGGGCTGCCCGAGGTCGATTGGATCGAGGCGATCAGCGAGAACTTCATGGTGCGTGGAGGGCGACCGCTGAGCGTGCTGGAGAAGGTGCGCCGCGACGTGCCGGTCGTGTTGCACGGCGTGTCGTTGTCGATCGGCGCGTGCGATCCGCTCGACCCTGTGTACCTGCGCGAGCTCGCCACGCTGGTGCACAGGATCGAGCCGGCCCTGGTGTCCGATCATCTGAGTTGGGGCAGGCACGCTGGCACCTACGTGCACGACCTCTGGCCGCTGCCCTATACGGACGAAGCCGTCGCGCACGTCGTCGCGCGCGTCGAGCAGGTGCAGGAGGCGCTCGGGCGCACGATCCTGCTCGAGAACGTGTCGTCGTACGTCAGCTACCGCGAGTCCACGCTGACCGAGTGGGAGTTCCTCGGTCAGATCGCGAACCGCGCTGGCTGTGGGATCCTGCTCGACCTCAACAACGTCTACGTGAGCAGCCGCAATCACGGCTTCGATCCGCACAGCTACATCGCGGGCCTGCCCGGCTCGCGGGTGCAGCAGCTCCATCTCGCCGGCCACACGGACATGGGCCGCTACGTGCTGGACTCGCACGACGCACCGGTCAGCGACGCCGTCTGGTCGCTGTACGAGTACACGCTGCACCACCTTGGCCGCGTACCCACGTTGATCGAGTGGGACGATGCCGTGCCGCCGCTGGACGTGGTGTTGGCCGAGAGCCGCAAAGCAGAGGCGCTGGAAGCAACCGTGCTGGATCGTGTCGAGGTCGCGTCGTGAGACTCGCCGAGCTGCAGCGAGCGTTCTGGAGCATGGCGGCGCAGCGCGCGCAGGGCCGCGCCGCCGCGCGCTACTTCGTGGGCACGGACGCGCTCTCGGCCACGGACCGGCTCGGCATCTACGCCGACATGTTCCTCTGGCGTCAGGTGGACAGCCTGCGCGAAGACTTTCCCAAGCTCGCGAGCCTGCACGGCGATTTCTACTCGCTCGCGCAAGCCTATCTGGCGAGACATCCGTCACGGCACCCGTCGCTCGCGCAGCTCGGGGCGCAGCTGCCCGCGTTTCTCGCAGACGCGGCGCTGCGCGCAGACCTTGCAGACCTGGCGGCGCTCGAGTGGGCGCGCGCCGCGATCTTCGAAGAGTCGGACGCGCCGGTGCGCACGCAGCCCTCGCTTGCGCAGCCCTTGCGCTTCGTGCCTGCGCTGCGGATCTTGGACCTGGCGCACGATGCGTGTGCGCTCTGGCAAGCGCTCGAAGACGGTCATCCTGCGCCCGCTGCGAAGCGTGCCCCGAACACCGTCGTCGTATGGCGCAAGGGCTACGAGGTCTTCCACGTGCGGCTCGATGACGCGGAAGCCGCTGCGCTCCAACGTGCCATGAGCGGTGAAGCGATCGAGGCGGTTTGCGAGGCATTTTCGTGCGAGCTCGATCCGGTGGGGGCTGCGTTGCGAGCGATCGGGAGTTGGTTCGCAGAAGGTTGGATCGTCGACACAGACAACAGATCGGGGACACCATGAGACTGACGAAGCTGGTTCAGAAGTATACCGAGGCAGCGAGCTTGCTCGAGCGAGGCGCGGGTGTGCCTGCGTTGCTGACGCGCCTGTTCGTGGGCTTCTTCTTCCTGGAGACAGGCCTCGGCAAGGTCCAGAACCTGGACACGATGACGCAACGATTCATCGAGTGGGGCATCCCCGCGCCGGCCTTCAACGCGGCATTGTCTGGCTACACCGAGCTGCTCGGGGGCGCGCTGATCGTGATCGGCCTGTTCACGCGGCTCGCGTGCGTGCCGATGATCATCAACATGGTCGTAGCCGTGCTGAGCGTGAAGCTGAAGTCCGTCGAAGGGCTGACCGACTTCGTGGAGCTCGACGAGCCGCTCTACGCGCTCTCGTTCCTGTGGCT
>DASUME010000433.1:0-3780 GCA_036277895.1 Polyangiales bacterium | reverse complement strand
GGCCGACGACGCGCGCGAGAACAGCGTGCGCACGCTGTACTCGATCGAGCTGCTGGAGCAGTACACCGGGGACCCCACCCTGCTCGCGATCGAGGTGCGCGGCACCGCGTTCATGAAGAACATGGTGCGCATCCTCGCCGGCACGCTGATCGACGTCGGGCGCGGCCGGCGCCTCGCCGACGACGTGCCGCGCATGTTGGGCACCGACGCGGCGCGGATCGCCGCCGGCCAGACGGCGCCCGCGCACGGCCTGACGCTGGTGAGCGTCGAGCTCGGCCGCACGTCGCCGCCGCCGACGTTCTAAGTTAGGCGCCGAGCTCTGCGAACGGATAGCCGGAGAGCTCGCTGAGCTGCTTGCGCACGTGGTTCGAGCACAGCAGCTGGTTCTCGAAGGTGTCGGCGTAGACCGGCTTGCCGACGTTCACCTCGACCTTGCCGGGGCGAATGGTGAGGTCTTCCTTGCCCATGATCGCGCGCGTGCCGCGGATGCCGACCGGGACCAGCGGCACCCGCGCCTGCCGCGCAAGGTGGAAGCCACCCTTCTTGAGCGGCTGGATCACTTCACGCGACGCGCGCGTGCCCTCGGGGAAGATCACGAGCGGGCGGCCGCTGGCGACCTCTTGCGCGGCCTGCGCCATCGAGCTCAGCGCGCTCGCGTTGTCCTGCCGATCGATCAGCACGTGACCACCCGCGAGGATCGCCTGCGCGAGGAACGGCACCTTGCTCAGCTCCTTCTTGGCGAGGAAGCCCACGTTCATCGGCAACGCGACCAGCAGCGCGACGATGTCTGCATGCGACAGGTGGTTGGCCATGAACACGTACGACTGGCTCGGGTCGAGCTGCTCGATGCCGGTGGCGTGCACCTCCATGCCCCACGCCTTTGCGAGGCCGTCGGCCCAGAAGCGCTGGGCTCTCTGGAAGCGCTTGCGATCGCCCGTGACGGCAAACACGGGGAACGCGACACTGACCATGAAGGCTGTCCACGCGAGGGCGTGCCCGGCGTTGGCGATCGAGCGGAGCGAGGGCATGTGGCGCGAGAACGTACACCGCGCGACACGAGGCGTCGAGAGCGGCGGGCCGGACATGCACCCCGATCGCCGCGCGCTTTTCGCGCTCAGCCCGGAGCAAGCGGGCGCGCGACGGTGTTAGGCTGGGGCGAGCGCTTGGGTGTCGGTGGAGCGATGAGTCTGCGCAACGGCGAACGGAAAGAATCCAAGCTGCGCGCCTGTGTGCGGGCGTGGGTGGTGGTGCTCATGCTCGCGCTCCCGAGCGCCTCGCGGGCGGACGCCGACGACGATCCGGCCGACGTGATCACGGCCAGCGCACTCGGCGTGCAGCTGCCGCCGCCGCCGCAGGGCTTCCTTCACGAGCGGGTCGGAAACGTCGACTGGTCCTTCCACAAGCGCGACGCGGACCTCGCGCGCACGCTGCAGAACAGGCTCGCGGCGAGCTGGCGCCAGGTGACGTCCGAGCTCGGGCGCGAGGTGTCCAGCGAGCTCACGATCCGGGTCGCGCGCGGCCCCGAGGACATGGCCCGGCTCGCCCCGCGCAACAACCCACCGCCGCCCTACGCGGTCGGCGTGGCGTATCCGAGCCTGGGCCTGATCATCGTCAGCGTGGTCAGCCCCGACAGCTGGTTTCCGCCGGATCAGATCGCGGTGCTGACGCACGAGCTGTCGCACGTGGCGCTGCATCGCGCCGTCGATGGCCGCCCGCTGCCGCTGTGGTTCGTCGAGGGCCTGGCCACGTATCAGTCCGGCGAGCATCGGCTCTCGCGCGTGCGCACGCTTTGGGAGGCGGCCCTCGCCGGCGACGTGCTCCCGCTCGACGTGGTGTCGCGCAACTTCCCGAGCCGTCCGCAGGCCGTGAACCTCGCCTATGCGCAGAGCGCCGACCTGGTTCGTCACCTGCTGCAGAGCACGGCCGATCGCAGCCGGCTCGCGCACCTCCTGGCGCAGGTACGAACCGGCGTGGGCTTCGAGCAGGCGCTGCTGTCGGCCTACCGCATCGATCTGCCGTTCCTCGAGCGCGAGTGGCGCCAGGGCCTGAACGAGCGCTTCCGCGTGCTGCCGCTGGTGCTGACGGGCACCGCGCTGTGGGGTGGCATCGCCTTGTTGGCCGTGGTGGCCTTTGCCCGGCGCCGGCAGCAACACAAGGAAAAGCTCGCGCACTGGAAGGTCGAAGAGGCCGCCGAACAGGCGCACGCGACAGCGGGCTTGAACACACCCACGGTGCCGGCACAGCCGATCACCGTGAGCGAACCCCGCACGATCCACGTGTACGCTCTCCCACCTCCGATGCGCGAAGCGGGCGTTCCCACGGTCGAACACGATGGGCAACGTCACACGCTGCACTGACTCGCGCGAAAAGCCTTTAGGTGGCCACCGCACAGCCGTTGACTCTCGGCGAGTGGTTGGCCCAAAGTAAGGCCCAGGCAGGTCTAGGTGACAGCGCGCACACGTAACTCTTTGATGTTGGCCCTCTGGCTCGTCGCCCTCACGGCGGCGTGGTCGGAGATCAATCCGCGTTCCGTTCGCGCGATCGCCCCGAGCTTCGACCTCTCGTCGAAGCTCGTCGGCCCGCGCGCGAAGGCCGCCCAACGCACGCCGGCAGACTTGGTCGTCGTGGTGTCGATCGACGGCCTCCGGCCCGACGTCATCACGCCGAGCATGAAGGCTCTGCACCGGCTCTACTTGCAGGGCTCGAGCGCGAAGAACGCACGCACGATCGACAAGTCGGCCACGTTGCCCTCGCACGCGTCGATGGTCAGCGGCGTGGACTCCTCCGAGCACGGGCTCGAGTTCAACGCCTACAAGCCCGATCGCGGCAGCATCGCACGCCCGACCATGTTCTCGGTCGCGCACTCGGCCGGCTTGCCCACGTTCATGTACGTCGGCAAGGCCAAGCTCAAGCACCTGCTCGGCAAGCCGAGCGACGCGGAGCTCAAGGTCGCAGGCTTCAAGTGCCAGAAGCTGGTGAAGGAAGCGGTGCCGCAGCTGCAGAAGCAGAAGCGCGGTCTGCTGTTCATGCACTTCGCGGATCCGGACAGCGCGGGCCACCGCTACGGCTGGATGAGCAACCAGTACGTCGAGGCGGCGCACGCGGCGGACGAGTGCCTCGACCAGGTGATGAACACGATCGAGCAGGGCGGCGCGATGGACCGCACGCTGCTGCTCGTGACGGCCGATCACGGCGGTCACAACCGCAGCCACGGCACGCGGATGGAAGTCGACGCGCGCATCCCGTGGTTCGCGTGGGGCGGCCCGGCGAAGAAGGGCCGCACCAAGCGCGACGTGTCCACCATGGACACGGCCGCCACCGCGCTCTCCGCGCTCGGCCTCAAGCTGCCCGAGCACATCCAGGGCGCCCCGGTGAGCGAGGCCATCGGCGGCGCGGGCCCCGCAGGCCTACCCCTGGTCGGCGACGCCGTCGAAGCTCCCTGAGCCGAGAGTGGCCGAGCCAATCGCGCGCCCTCGGGCGCGCGTCTTCATTTAAGCCACCTGCTTATTCAGGCGGCTGGAAGCCGCTCGAAGCGGCTCGAGGCTCACTCCGCGGGAGTGGACTCGGTGGCCTTGCTGGGATCGATCGGGAACTTGGGGGTGCCGGCGAGCATACGCTCACGCTTGTTGCCCCGACCAAGGCGGCGCTTGCGCATGCGGCGACGCGTCTTGGTGATGGTGGTGTTGGACGGCATGGCAGTCTCCGTAGATGGGCCGCGTATTTAGCTCGGGAACGAGCCCGGTCAACCTTCGCTTGCCCTTGCCCTGTCTGCTGCGAGAA
>DASUME010000432.1:0-7790 GCA_036277895.1 Polyangiales bacterium | reverse complement strand
CCGTGGCCGAGCTGGGCACCACGTCCAGGCTGGCCTCGAAGCTGAACTCGGACCCTCCGACCGCACGCTCCTGGTACTCCAGGTCGCCGTCCATCAGCTGCACCAGCTCACGTGCGATCGCGAGCCCCAGGCCGGTTCCCTCGCGCGCGTTCGAGCCCGGCTCGCCGAGCAGCAGCGGGCGGAACAGCCGCGGCAACAGCTCGTGCGGCACACCGGGGCCGGTGTCTCGCACGCGGAAGCACAGCCGCCCCGGGCGGGGCTGCGTGACCTCGAGCGCCACGTGCCCGAGCTCGGTGAACTTGACCGCGTTGCCGACCACGTTCGCGAGCACCTGACGCAGCCGCGTCGGGTCGCCGATCACCCGCCGTGGCACGTCGCGTCCAAAGCTGCAGCCCAGGTCGAGGCCCTTGCCCTGCGCCTGCGCGGCGAACGCTTCTTGCGACTCCTCCACGGCCGCGAACAGATCGAACTCGATCCGATCGAGCTCCAGGCGGCCGGCCTCGATCTTCGCGAAGTCCAGGATGTCGTCGATGATCAGCAGCAGCGACTGGCCGGACTTCTGGATGATCTGCGCGTACTCGCGCTGCTCCAGGCTGAGCGAGGTCTCGAGCAGGAGCTGGGTCATGCCGATCACGCCATTCATCGGCGTGCGGATCTCGTGGCTCATGTTCGCGAGGAACTTGCTCTTGTTGCGGGCGGCCTCGAGCGCGGCTTCTTTGGCCGCGATCAGCTCGCGCGCGAGGCGCTTCTGGCGCGTCACGTTGCGCACGATCACCAGCACCTGATCGAGCGCACACTTCACGAGCCGCGCCTCGAAGTCGCGCGACTCGTTCTGCTCCTGGAGGCTGTACTCGAGCGTGGCGGGCAGGCCGTTGTCGATCACCACACGCGCGCGCTCGCGCATCAGCTCGGAGGCGTCGGCCGGCAGCAGCTGGTCGAGGTACGAGGCCGAGCGCAACGAGTTCGCCCGCCCGCGCGCGCCGCTGGCGCCGCTGACCTTGCCGGCGGCGTCGAGCTTGAAGATCAGGTCGGGCAACGCGCCGAGCAGCGCCTGGTTGCGCGCCTCCCCCTGGCGCAGCGAGCGCACGGCCCGCGCGTGCTCCTCCAGCTCGCGCCCGATGCGCACGCTCAGGTCGCGCAGGCGGCCGATCACGCAGGCGATGAACAAGATGCCCGCGTGCCCGCTGATCACCGAGAGCGGCATCGGCACGACGGTCGCGCGCAGGCACACGCTCATGCTGATCGGCAGCGCGATCACGGACGCGATCAGCGCACCCTTCAGCCCGAAGCTCCACGCGATCACCGCCAGCGGCAAGGTGAGCAGCGCTGCGACGTTCAGGCCGTAGACGGGGATGAACTTCCAGACCGCCAACAACGCGAGCGCGAACGCGACCGTCGCCAGCGCAGCTTCACGCAGCCCCGCGCCCCGCACGGGATGCAACGAGAGCGCAGATAGCGTGAGCTGGCGGGTCCCCATGACGCTTGCGCATCATAGAGAAGTGGGTCGCCAATTGCTGCTTTGGTTGCGGTGATCCAGAAACAGCCGGGCAGGGGCAGGGGCAGGGGAACGGGCACTTTCGAGAGTGCGCGCGATGGCCTCTCGCTCTGAGTGCCCAGTGAGCGCAGCGAACGGTGCCCCTGCCCCTGCCCCTGCCCGAAACTAATTACCGGCTCATGCCGGCTTGCAGCGGCGAGGCCGGCAGGTCGGTATGTCCTCGCAGGTAGGCGTCGACGCCGCGCGCGGCCTCGCGGCCTTCCCAGATGGCCCACACCACCAGCGACTGGCCGCGGCGCAGGTCACCGCAGGCGAACACGCCGGGCACGCTGGTCTCGTAGCTCTCGTCGGCCTTCACGTTGCCGCGCTCGTCGAGCTCCACGCCGAGCTCCGTGAGCAGGCCGGACTTCTCGGGGCCGGTGAAGCCCATCGCGAGCAACACCAGGTCCGCCTCGACCTCGAACTCCGTGCCGGGCTCCTCGACCATCTTCTGCCGGCCGTCGGCGTCGGGCTGGAAGCTCACGCGCACGCCGTGCAGCTTCTTCACGTTGCCCTCGGCGTCACCGCTCAGGCGCTTGGTGAGGATGGCGTAGTCGCGCACGCCGCCCTCTTCCTGCGAGCTGGAGGTACGCAGCTTGATCGGCCAGTTCGGCCAGACCACGTCCTTGTTCACGCTCTCCGGCGGCTCGGGCAGCAGCTCGTACTGGCAGACCTGCTTGGCGCCGTGACGGTGTGAGGTGCCGAGGCAGTCCGAGCCGGTGTCGCCGCCGCCGAGCACGATCACGTGCTTGCCCTTGGCGTGAAGCTGGTTGGGCACGGTATCGCCCGCGACCACCTTGTTCTGCTCGGTGAGGAACTCCATCGCGAAGTGCACCCCCTTGAGGTTGCGCCCCTCGATCGGGAGGTCGCGCGCCTGCGTGGCGCCGCCGCTGAGCACGACCGCGTCGTACTGCTCGCGCAGCTCGGCCGCCGTGATGTCCACGCCGACGTTCACGCCGGTCTTGAACACCACACCCTCTTCCGCCATCTGCGTCATGCGGCGGTCGATCAGGTCCTTCTCCATCTTGAAGTCGGGGATGCCGTAGCGCAGCAAGCCGCCGATGCGATCAGCGCGCTCGTACAGCGTCACGTCGTGCCCCGCGCGCGCCAGCTGCTGCGCCGCCGCCATGCCCGCAGGACCCGAGCCGACCACCGCCACCGTGCGGCCGGTCTTGAACTTCGAGAGCTCCGGCTTCACCTCGCCGTTCGCCCAGGCGCGGTCCGCGGTCTGCTTCTCGATCTGCTTGATCGTGACCGGGTCGTTGTTGATGTTGAGGACGCACGCCTCTTCGCACGGCGCCGGGCACACCCGCCCGGTGAACTCCGGGAAGTTGTTGGTCGAGTGCAGGCGATCGATCGCCGCATCGAACTTGCCCAGGAACGTGTAGTGATTCCAGTCCGGGATGATGTTCCCGAGCGGGCAGCCCTTGTGACAGAACGGGATGCCGCAATCCATGCAGCGTCCGCCCTGCCTCGCGAGCTCCGGCTCGTCGAGCTTCTGCTCGAACTCGGTCCAGTTCTTGAGCCGGTCCGCCACCGGCAGGCGCTTCGGCGTCTTGCGGTCGAACTCGATAAATCCGCGCAGCTTACCCATGGACTAATCCTTCTCCGCTCAGGCTCAGGCGCTAGCTGCGACTTGGGGCAACTGGATCACTGGCACCACGTGCCGCTGCTTCTTCTCGCTCAGCACACGCTTGTAGTCGACCGGCATGACGCGGAGGAAGCGCCGTGCTTCCT
Source organism: Polyangiales bacterium (assembly GCA_036277895.1). Lineage (GTDB taxonomy): Bacteria > Myxococcota_A > Polyangia > Polyangiales > DASUME01 > DASUME01. The sequence continues at coordinate 4,519 of DASUME010000432.1, read as the reverse complement.
GCGTGAAGTTCTCGAGGATCTTCTTCGCGTGCTCGCTGTTGGTGAACGAGATGTGCTTCTCGATCAGCGCGCGCAGCGTGCGCTCGTCCTCGCCGTCGAGCCCTTCGAGCTCCACCGAGGCCATGTTGACGTTGCTGCGGAACAGCCCGTCCTGATCCCAGACGTAGGCCACGCCGCCGCTCATGCCGGCCGCGAAGTTACGTCCGGTGTTGCCGAGCACCACCACGGTGCCGCGCGTCATGTACTCGCAGCCGTGGTCGCCCACGCCCTCGACCACCGCCGTGGCGCCGCTGTTGCGCACGCAGAAGCGCTCGCCCGCGCCGCCGCGCACGTAGATCTCGCCGCTGGTGGCGCCGTACAGCGAGGTGTTGCCGATCAAGATGTTCTTCTCCGGCACGAAGCTCGCGTTCTTGGGCGGGAAGATCGCGATCCGACCGCCGCTCAAGCCCTTGCCGAAGTAGTCGTTCGCGTCGCCCTCGAGCTGGATGCTGATGCCCGGCGCCAGGAACGCGGCGAAGCTGTTGCCCGCGGTGCCCTTGAGGTTGAGCGTGATCGTGTCCGGCGGCAGGCCCAGCAGACCGTGCTTGCGCGACACCTCGGCCGACAGCAGCGTGCACGCCGTGCGGTCGACGTTCCGGATCGCCGACTCGATCACGACCGGCTTCTTGCTCTCCAGCGCGCCCTTGGCCGCCTCGATCCATTTGTGATCGATCTTGCCCACGAGCCCGTGGTCCTGGACGTCGTTGTTCTTGATCGCGATCTCTTCACCCACGTCGGGCTGATAGAGGATCGCGCTCAGGTCGACTTCCTTGGCCTTCCAGTGCTCGGTGTCGCGCGCGCTCTCCAGCATGTCCACCCGGCCGACCATCTCGTCGATGGTGGCGAAGCCGAGCTCGGCCATGTGCTCGCGCAGCTCCTCCGCGATGAACATCATCATGTTGATGACGTGCTCGGGCTTGCCGGTGAACTTCTCGCGCAGCTTGGGATCCTGCGTGGCCACGCCCACCGGGCAGGTGTTGAGGTGACAGACGCGCATCAGGATGCAGCCGCTCGCCACCAGTGCGGTGGTCGCGAAGCCGAACTCCTCGGCGCCCAGCAGCGCCGCGATCGCCACGTCGCGACCGGTGCGCAGGCCGCCGTCGGTCTCGACGCGCACGCGCCCACGCAGGTTGTTCAGCACCAACACCTGCTGCGTCTCGGCCAGGCCGAGCTCCCACGGCAGGCCCGCGTGCTTGATCGAGGTGAGCGGCGACGCGCCCGTGCCGCCGGTGTCGCCGGCGATCAGGATCACGTCCGCCTTGGCCTTCGCGACGCCCGCCGCGATCGTGCCGACGCCGACCTCGCTGACCAGCTTCACGCTGACGCGCGCGCGGTCGTTGCTGTTCTTCAGGTCGTGGATCAGCTGCGCCAGATCCTCGATCGAGTAGATGTCGTGGTGCGGCGGCGGCGAGATCAGCGTCACGCCCGGCGTCGAGAAGCGCAGCCGTGCGATCAGCTCGTCCACCTTGTGGCCGGGCAGCTGGCCGCCCTCGCCGGGCTTGGCGCCCTGCGCCATCTTGATCTGCAGCTCGTCCGCGTTGACCAGGTAGTGCGAGGTGACGCCGAAGCGCCCCGACGCGACCTGCTTGATCGACGAGCGGCGTAGATCTCCGTTCGCATCGCGCTCGAAGCGATCGGCGTCCTCGCCACCTTCGCCGGTATTCGAGCGGCCGCCCATGCGGTTCATCGCGATCGCGAGGGTTTCGTGGGCTTCCTTCGAGATCGAGCCGAAGCTCATGGCGCCCGTCTTGAAGCGCTTGACGATCTCCGTGGCCGGCTCGACCTGGTCGATCGAGATCGACTTGCCTTCCTTGAAGCCGAGCAGACCGCGGATGGTGAACATCCGCTTGTCGTCCTCGGTGCACAGCTTGCTGTACTGCTTCCACTGCTTGTAGCTGCCGTTGCGCACGGAGTGCTGCAGCGCCGGGATGGTCTCCGGGTTGAACAGGTGGCGCTCACCGCGGCGGCGCCACTTGTACTGGCCGCCCGGATCGAGCGGGTCGAACATGTGCAGCTGCACCTGATACGCGAAGTGGTGGCGACGGCGTGCCTCTTCGGCGACGATCTCCAGGCCGACGCCCTCGATGCGCGTGGGCGTCCAGGTGAAGTAGCGATCGACGAAGTCCTTCTTGAGCCCGATCGCCTCGAAGATCTGCGCGCCCTGGTAGGACTGGAGGGTGCTGATGCCCATCTTGCTCATCACCTTGAGCAAGCCCTTCCCGACCGCCTTCTTGAAGTTGTAGACCGCCTTGTCGAGCGGCAGCTTCACGTTTCCTTCGGTGATCTGGTAGTCGATCGCATCGTACGCCATGTACGGGTTGATGGCGCTCGCGCCGTAGCCGAGCAGCAGCGCGAAGTGGTGCACCTCGCGCGGCTCGCCGGACTCGATCACGATGCCGCACTTGGTGCGCGTGCCGATGCGCACCAGGTGGTGGTGCACGGCGGCGGTCGCGAGCAGCGACGGAATCGGAGCCATGCGCCCGTTGTGACCGCGGTCCGAGATGATGATGACGTTGACGCCGTCTTCGATCGCGTCCGACGCCTCACGCGCCAGCTTGTCGAGCGCGCGCGCCAGCCCCTCGCCGTGCTTGGCGACGTTGAAGGTGGCGTTGAGCGTGATCGAGCGGATGTCGCCCTTGCTGTCTTCGAGCCCGCGCAGGCGGTCGAGCTCCTCGTTGGTCAGCACCGGGTGGTCGAGCTCGACCAGGCGGCAGTGCGCCGGCGTCTCGCCGAACAGGTTGCGCTGCTCGCCGAGGTACGTCTTCAACGACATCACCAGCTCCTCGCGGATCGGATCGATCGGCGGGTTGGTGACCTGTGCAAACAGCTGCTTGAAGTACTGGAACAGCAGCTGCGGGCGGTCCGACAACACCGCCAGCGGCGTGTCGTTACCCATCGAGCCGGTCGCCTCTTCGCCGTTCTGCGCCATCGGCTGCAGCAGCACGTCGAGGTCTTCCATGCTGTAGCCGAACACCTGCAGGTCGCGCAGGCGGTGCTCCGGCGTGCTGGGCGGGAACATCGAGTCGCGCGGGCTATCCGGGCGCTTGAGGTCTTCCAGCGTGAGCAGGTTATCCTTGATCCACTGGTTGTACGGCTTGCGCGTCGCGATGCGCTGCTTGAGCTCGTGATCGTCGACGATGCGCCCCGCGACCGTGTCCACCACGAACATGCGCCCGGGCTGCACGCGGTTCTTGTACTTGACGTTGGCCGGGTCGATCGGCAGCACGCCCGCTTCCGACGCCATCACCACCATGTCGTCGTGCGTGACGTAGTAGCGCGACGGGCGCAATCCATTGCGATCCAAGCAGGAGCCGATGATCTTGCCGTCGGTGAACACCATCGAGGCCGGGCCGTCCCACGGCTCCATCAGGCACGCGTGATAGCGGTAGAAGGCCTTCTCCTCCTCCGACATCGACTCGTGCTTCTGCCACGCCTCGGGGATCATCATCATCATCGCGTGCGGCAGCTCGCGGCCGGTCTGGACCAGGAACTCGAGCACGTTGTCGAACATCGCGGTGTCCGAGCCGTTCTCATCGATCACGGGCAGCAGCTTGTCGACGTCGTCGCCGAACAGCGGGCTCTCGAGCGCCTTCTGGCGCGCATTCATCCAGTTCACGTTGCCGCGCAGCGTGTTGATCTCGCCGTTGTGCGAGATCATGCGGTACGGGTGAGCGCGCTCCCACGACGGGAAGGTGTTGGTGGAGAAGCGCTGGTGCACGAGGCCGATCGCGCTCTCGACGCGCGTGTCCTGCAGGTCGAGGTAGAACTCGCGCATGCGGCCCGGCAGCAGCAGGCCTTTGTAGACGATGGTCCGCGACGAGAACGAGCACACATACATGCCGCCCGCGCCGGACAAGCCGAGCTCGCGCACGACCTGCTCGATGCGCTTGCGCACGGTGTACAGCCGCCGCTCCAGCTGCAGCTCGTCTTCGATCTCGCCGGCGCCGCCGATGAACAGCTGACGGATCACGGGGATCGACTCGAGCGCCAGCGGCCCGGCGCGCGTCTCGTCGGTGGGCACGTCGCGCCAGCCGAGCAGGACCATGCCCTCCTTGCGCACGACGCGCTCGATGATCTGCACACAGTGCGCGCGCTTGTCGGTGTCCTGCGGCATGAACAACATGCCGACGCCGTACTGGCCGGGGCGCGGCAGCATGAAGCCGAGCCGCACTGCCTCCGCGGCGAAGAACGTGAACGGGATCTGCATCAGGATGCCCGCGCCGTCGCTGGTCAGCGGATCGCTGCCAGTCGCGCCGCGGTGCTCGAGGTTGACGAGCACCTGCAGCGCCGCTTCGACGATCGAATGCGAGCGCACGCCCTTGATGTTCGCGACGAAGCCGACGCCACACGCATCGTGCTCAGTCTGCGGGCGATACAGGCCTCGCTCGCTCGCCTCTTGGATGAGGTCCCATCGCGTCGTCATCACTCGGCTCCCTACTCTGCTGCGGGTGCAGCTAGCAAACTCGTTCGTGTCTCGGAG
>DASUME010000431.1:0-2299 GCA_036277895.1 Polyangiales bacterium | reverse complement strand
ATGCGCGCCTGCTGGAGACGGCGGGTCTGGCGGAGTCCTACCTGGGGCGCGTCGACGACGCGCGGAAGCACCTGCTGGAGGCGTTGGCGTCAGCCGAGGATGTGCGATCGCGTGCACGTTGTGCGTCGTTGCTCGGGCTGGTCGCGCTGCGTGCGGGGCGCCCGGCCGAGGCGGCGACGGCGTATGCGGACGCGCTCGCGCTCGCCGAGCCGGCGGGCCTGCTCGATCTGGTCGCGAACGCGCTCGCAAACCTGGCCAGCGCACGCCAGCAGCTCGGCGCGTGGGGGTTGGCGCTGCACAGCTATGAGCGTGCGTTGCGGCTGGCGCGTGCGCTCGGCCGGCGCGGCAGCGAACGAAGCCTGCGCGCCAACCTCGCCAACCTGTCGCTGGAGATCGGCGACTTCGCGCGCGCACGCCGAGAGCTCGACGCGCTGGAGGGCGGCACGGCGGCGCTCGAGGTCGGGCTCACGCTGTATCGCGCGGAGTTGGCGTTGCTGACCGGAGAAGATGCGCGCGCTCTGCTCGCGTCGATCGAGCACGCTCCGCCGCGCGAGCGCGCGGAGGCCGAGGCGCACGCGATCTGGGCCGCGCTCGCGGCGGGCGAGCAGCCCAGGCCCAGGCGCTGGAGCGCACACGAGCTGGAGCCCGACGTGTTCGCGCGCCACGTCGAGGCCGAAGCCGCCGCGGCCGAGCCGGAGGAGCGCAGGTTGGTCGCACAGCGAGCGGAGAGCGCACTCGAGCGCGTGCGCGGTGACGAGGTGTGGACGGCGCGGCTGGAGGGGGCGCTCACGAATCTGTACCGAGCGCTGGGCGCGGCGGCGCTGGCCAACGAGCACGCCAGTCGTGCGCGCGCACGCTGGGAGCGCATCGCGCTCGATCTGCCGCCCGCGTTGCGCGATGCATTCTGGGCGCACCCGCGTCGCGTGCAGCTGGGTCGACCGGTCGTGAAGGGCAGGGCCACGCTGAGCCTCGCGCGCGTTCGCGAGCTGAACCGGCGCCTGGGTGGACTGCATCGGCGCGACGAGGTGCTCGCGTTTGCGCTCGACGCGGCGATCGAGCTGAGCGGGGCCGAGCGCGGCTTCGTGCTGCTGCGTGCTGACGACGGCTTCACGGTCGCGCTGGCGCGCAACATGGAGGGGGCCAGCGTTCGACGCACGGACTGGAAGTGGAGCCGCTCGATCGCCGAGCGCGTGATCCGCAGCGGCGAGCCCGTGCTCACCGTGGACGCGGGCAGCGACCCGCGCTTCGCGCGTCAAGCGAGCGTGCACGCGATGCAGCTCAAGTCCGTGCTGTGTGCGCCGATCCTCGGCAAGGCAGGTGTGCTCGGCGCGCTCTACCTCGACAATCGACTGACGCGCGCACGCTTCGCCCCGGAAGATGCGGAGCTGCTGTGGACGTTCGCCGATCAGGTCGCGATCGCGCTGACGCACGCGGAGCTGGTGTCCACCCTGGAGGCGCAGCAGCGTGAGCTCGCGAAGGACAAGCAGCAGATCGCCGCGCTCGCGCGCGGGCAAGCGAAGCAGATCGAGCAGCTGTCCGAGGAGCTACGCGCGCAGCGCACGCGCTACCCGTACGACGAGATCGTGGGTCGGAGCGAGGCGATGCAGAGGGTGTTGGCCACGCTCGATCGCGTGATCGACAGCGACCTGAGTGTGTTGATCCAGGGCGAGAGCGGCACCGGCAAAGAGCTGATCGCGCGTGCGCTACACATGAACGGCGCGCGCAAGCAGCGGCGCTTCGTGGGCATCAACTGCGCGGCGTTGCCCGAGGCGCTGCTGGAGAGCGAGCTGTTCGGGCACGTGAAGGGCGCGTTCACCGGCGCGATCAGCGCACGCGAAGGTCTGTTCGTGGCGGCGCGTGGCGGAACGCTGTTCCTCGACGAGCTAGGCGAGCTTCCGCTGGCGATGCAGGCGAAGCTGCTGCGTGTGCTCAACGACGGCGAGGTGCGCGCGGTCGGCGCGACGCGTAGTCAGTCGGTCGACGTACGGCTCGTGTGCGCCACCAACCGCGACCTCAAGCAGCGTGTGGCTGAGGGCAGCTTCCGCGAGGATCTCTACTACCGCGTGGGCGTCGTCGAGCTGGTGCTGCCGCCGTTGCGCGAGCGCCACGACGACATCGTGCCGATCGCGCACAGCATCTTGCGCAAGCGCGCGGAGGAGACCGGGCAGGCGCTCGAGCTGGCCCCGGACGCGGTGCGCGCGCTGCTGGCGCACGCCTGGCCGGGCAACGTGCGCGAGCTGCAGAACACGCTGCTGCGCGCGAGCGTGCTGGCGCGGGGAGGCGTGATCCGCGAGCCCGA
>DASUME010000430.1:0-15255 GCA_036277895.1 Polyangiales bacterium | reverse complement strand
CACGCCGCATCGAGCGAGTTGACAGTAAGGGTCCAGGACCAGGTCGCACGTCGAGGACCACGACGACGTCTACGACTACCTCCACGACCACGTTGGAGAGGGGGCGTTAGATCCAGGTGCGGAAGTTGAACCTGCGCGGGGGAGGCGCAGGGCGGGTGCGGGCGCGCAGGGCGAAGGTGGCCTGGGCGAGCAGGGCGCGCACGCTGCCCGGGCCGGCGGCGGCATCGAGCAGCTCGTCGAAGCGCTCGCGCTCTTCCTCGCTGCGCGCGTAGCCGGCGAGCCCGTGGCGCAGCGCCTCTACGTACGCGGGCGGCAGCTTCTGCGCCGACTCCTGCCCGGCGTGCATGCGGTACACGCCGATCGGCGTGTCCGTGATCAGCGCGTCGAAGCGGTACGCCAGGCTGCCGATCAGCGCGGTGTCGAGCAGGCCACCCACGTCGCCCGGGAAGCCGCCCAGCTCGCGCACGCGGCGCAGGTTGAACAGCACGCTGGAGAACTTGGGCGTCTGGCGCATCAGGCCAGCCAGGTCGTGGCTCTTGAGGTGGCCGTGCAGGTACAGCTGATCGCGCAGGTAGTACCAGCCGAAGATCATCAGTCCGCGCTGGTCGTACGCCGGCTGCGCGAAGGCGGCGTCGAAGGCCGCGCGCGCCGCCGGGCGGACCAGGAAGTCGTCGTCCGGCAGCAGCATCGCCCAGGGCGTCTCGATCGCGTCGAAGGTGCGGTTGTAGCTCTTGGCGAAGTCCACGCGGTCCGGGAACTCCAGCACGCGCACCTTTGGGTGCTGCTCCCACTTGCGCCGCAGGTCACCGCCCCAGTTCCAGGGCCCGTCCTGGTGGCGGATCAGCAGCTGCGAGACGATCGGAGAGTCGAGCGGAACCGACTCCAGCGCGGTCTCCAGCATGGCGCGACGATGAGGGCCGGTAAGCAGAACGGCGATGGTGAGCACGGCGCCGACGATAATCCCGCGGGCCCCGCTTCGCTAGCGCTTGTCTACCTGCGCCAGACCCGCCGCGACCTCACGCGCGATGGTCCAGCCACCGGGCCAGCCGTCGCCGGCGATCTCCTTGGTGTCGTTCTCGTGCAGCTTGAGCCGCCACTTCGCCTCCACCACCGGGGCGTTGCGCGCGATGTAGCGGATGCCGAGCACACGCTGCCACCAGAAGTAGGCGTACGTCTTGCGCCCCAACGTGGTCACCAGGTACGACGTGGGCGGCAGCTTGCCGAGCTGCTCGCTGTAGCCGTCGATCTCGTCCTTCGCGTAGCTCACGTTCCAGTGCTGCGGCAGCGCGGCCAGCAGGTCGGTCACCGCGCGCTCGCCGCCCACGGTCAGCGCGTAGCTGAACGCGGGCTCGCGCAGCGTGCGGTTGCGCGCGCCCACCAGCGCCAGCAGCGGCTTCAGCGCGTCGGGCGACTGCGTGTCACCGAGCCGCGCGAGCGCGCGCGTGCGCAGCGAGAACGCCGCGCTGTCGTCGAGTGCGGTCTGCGCCAGCACCGGCACGTCGGTGGCGCTCACGTGGCCCTGCAGCAGGTCGAACGCGCGCTCGCGCTCGCCCAGCTCCAGCCTCGGATCACACGCGATCGCGACCAGCCGCTGGCGCGCGGCCTCGGTGTCCACCAGCTGGCCCAGCGCCGGCAACGCATAGCTCTCGAGCGACGCGCGCTTGTCCGGCTGCCCGCGGTAGGCGCGCTCCACTTCGACCAGCTTCGCCGCGGCCTTGGCCCGCGTCTCTCTGTCGCCGTAGCGCAGCACGTTATCGGTCAGCCGCGAGAGCGACTTCAGCTGCAGGTCGGTGCGCAAGCTGTCCGCGCTCGGCCCCGCGCTCGCCGCACCCACCTGCGCCGTCACTTGCTCCAGCGAGAACTCGCCCACGTCCGCGCGACGTTCCACGTCGACGCCGATCCAGCGCACCACGTTGGCCCCTAACGCTGCGCGCTGCGCGGGCGGAAACATGGGCAAGAGCCGCACCGCGACGTCCTTCGCGCGAACGGCGCGCGGGGCAGGGGCGGCATCGGCCGGCGTCTCCATTCGCTCGGTCAGGCCGTGCTCCAGGGTGGGCACCAGGGCGGCGCGCTCCCCCTCATCGAGGGACTTCAGCCCGTCCAACAACAACGCGCGGCCGTCGAGCTCGGGGCGCTCCAGGTCGAGCAGCCGCAGGGCGGCCTCCGCCCGCAACGCGCTCGGCCGCGACGGATCGTGGACCAGCGCGCTCAGCTTCTCCGGCCCGCGCGCGGTCTCGCGAAACGCGTCGAGGTCGCGCGCATCGAGCGTGCAGGCGGACAGCGTCAGCGCGACGAGCAGAGTGCGCACGATCGCTCTGTACCACGATCAGCGCGCGAGCAGCTCCTCGAAGCGCGGCGCCAGCACATCCCAGTGGTACTGCGCCGCCGTCTCGCGCGCGAAGTTGCGCATGGAGGGGTGCAGCTGCGAGAGCGCGAGGGCGATCGCCGCGGAGTCGCGTGGCGCCACCAGCAGTCCGTCCTCCCCGTGGTGCACCACGTCGCGCAGCCCGCCGGTGTCGCTCGCGACCACGGGCAAGCCGTGCTCCATCGCCTCCAGCACGCCGGTGGGCATGCCCTCGGTGCGCCCGCTCGCGAGCGGGATCGAGGGCAACACGAACGCGTCCGCTGCGCTCAGCCAGCGGCTCTTCGCAGCGCCGGTGACGTGTCCCAAAAAGCGCACGCGCGCGCCCCGGGCCAGGCGCTCGAGCCTCGCGCGTTCAGGGCCCTCGCCCGCGATCATCAGTTGCCAGTTCGAGTTTCGTACGGCTTCGATCGCGTACTCGAGGCCCTTGATCGGAACGAGGCGGCTCATCGTCAGCGCCGTGGGGCCACGCAACTCGAGCTCGCGGCGGCACGCTTCACGCTTCAGCTTTGGTGCAGGGTCGATGCCCATCGGGCACACGTGCGCACGCTGCGCCGCCTCCGCGCTCTGCATCGCGCTCAACCGATTCAAGAACCGTTTGCGCAGGTCGCGCGACGAGAACACCATCGCGTCCGCGGCGCGCGCCACCTGCATCGCCAACACGCGCGGCAGGTGCTCGAGGGCAAAGACATCCGCCGAGTGGCACACCGCGAGGTGCGGGATGCTGCGCGGCGCGACCAACGCGCACGGCAGCGCCCAGTGGCTGACCACCGCATCCCACGTGCGCGCGTGCGCTTCGCGCGCCAGCGCCAACGAGAACGGAGCGAGGCCGATCGCGGTCCAGGGCGCACGGCGCAGGTTGTCGATCACGCCCGCGCCGTAGAACGTGTGCTCGAGCTGTCGTGGAAGGTAGCGCACCCAGCTCACCTCGAGCTGCGCAAACGTGGGCGCGGTGCCCTGCGCATGCGAGGGGCACAGCACCTCGATCGTGTGACCAAGCTTGGCGAGCGCACGCGCGAACCCGAGCACGAAGCTGCCCGCCAGGTCGCCCTCGCGACGCGGAAAGCTCGTGGTCAGCACGCCGATCTTCACTCGGGCTCGGCCTCGAACGAGGGCAGCGCGTACGTCACGCGGCGCAACACCACACGCAGCAGCACGAACGGGATCACCAACAGTGCGTGGCGCAGCCCGATGCCGCTCGCCTCGTCTGCGTAGATCGGGCGCACGACGACCTCGCGCACGCGCAGACCGCGCTCGGCGAGCATGCCGAGCAGATCGTTCGGATAGCCGTAGCGTGGCCACAGCTTCTCCAGCGGCAGCTGCGCGGCTGCGCGCGCGGACAGCGCCGTGTAGCCGCACTGCGAGTCGCGTACCGGCAGGCCGATCACGCGCTCGGTCAGCCACGACAACAGGCCGTTGCCGAGCCAGCGATCGCGCGGCATGCGCGCGCGTGCCTCCGGGTGCGACATGCGGTCGCCCTTGCAGTAGTCGACCTCGCCGTGCAGCACCGGCTCGACCAGCGCCATCAGGTCTTGCGGATCCATCTGCGCGTCGCCCGCCATCACGGCGCACACCTCTGCGCCGGCCGCGAACGCCGCGCGGTAGCCGGTCACGATCGCCGCACCCACGCCGCGGTTGACCGCGTGGCGCAGCACCTGGACGCGCGGGTCGCCCACGCTCTTGGCGGCGTCGCGCGTACGATCCGGGCTCGCGTCATCGACGACGATGATCAGCGACACGAAGTCGGGAATGCCGCGCAGGGTACGCGGAAGCAGGCGCTCTTCGCAGAACGCCGGGACCACCACCGCGACCTTCATTCGACGGTGACGGTCTTGGCGAGGTTGCGCGGCTGATCGACGTCCGTGCCCTTCAGGTCTGCCACGTAGTACGAGTAGAGCTGCAGCGGCAGCACGGTCAGGAACGGCGTCAGCAGCTCGTCCACCAGCGGCACCTGCACCACCTCGTGGCTCTCGCGCGCGGCGGCTTCGTCGCCCTCGCTCGCGATGCAGATGATCTTGGCCTCGCGCGCGCGTGCCTCTTGCAGGTTGCTCATCGTCTTCTCGTAGAAGCGATCCTGCGGCGCCACCACGATCACCGGCACGCTGGCGTCGAGCAGCGCGATCGGCCCGTGCTTCATCTCGCCGGCGGCGTAGCCCTCCGCGTGCACGTACGAGATCTCCTTGAGCTTGAGCGCGCTCTCCAGCGCGATCATGTAGCTCGGCCCGCGGCCGAGGAAGAGCACGTCGCGCGCGTCGACGTAGCGCTTGGCGATGTTGGCGACGAGCTGCTTGGTGCCGAGCACGACGTCGTTCATCTGCGTGGGCAGCTTGACCAGCCCCTCGAGCAGCTCGGCCGCGCGCTGCTTGCTGAGGTTGTTGCGGCGGCGCCCGATGTGGATCGCCAGCATCAGCAGCGCACACAGCTGGGTGGTGAAGCACTTGGTGGAGGCGACGCCGATCTCGGGACCCGCGTGGGTGTAGAACGCCGCGTGCGAGGCGCGCGGGATGGCGCTGCCGATCACGTTGGCGATCGCGAGCACGGTCGCGCCGCGCTTCTTGGCCTCGTGCACGGCGGCCAGCGTGTCGCTGGTCTCGCCGGACTGGCTGACCGCGATCACCAGGTCGCCCTCGTCGATCACCGGGTCGCGCGCGCGAAACTCGCTCGCCAGCTCCACCGTGGCCGGGATGCGCGCGACGCTCTCGATGTAGTGCCGGCCGACCATCGCCGCGTGGTGGCTCGTACCGCAAGCGATCAGGTACACGCGACGCACGCGCGCCAGCTGCTCCTCACTCAGGCCGATCTCGCTGCCGTGCACGTCCGACGCGAGCAGGTCGAGCCGCCCGCGCAGCGTGTCTTCCATCGCGCGCGGCTGCTCGTGGATCTCCTTGAGCATGAAGTGCTTGAAGCCGCCCTTCTCGGCGGCGCTGGGCGACCAGTCGATGCGGCGCACGGCGCGCTCGATCGGGTTGCCGGCGAAGTCGCTCAGCTTGATACCGGTGGGGTCGAGCACGGCCATCTCGCCGTCCTCCATGAGGATGACGTCGCGCGTGAACGGCAGCAGCGCGGGGATGTCGCTGCCGCACATCACGGCGCCGTCCTCGCACAGGCCGAGCACGAGCGGCGAGGCGCTCTTGGCGACCACCAGCCGCTGCGGCTCCGTGAAGCTCATGACGGCGATCGCGAACGCGCCGTGCACCTGAGCGAGCGCGCGCCGGGTGGCGGCCTCGAGATCGTGGCCGCCCTTGGCCTCCAGGAAGATCAGGTGCGCGACCAGCTCCGTGTCCGTGTCGCTGGCGATCTTCTGGCCCAGCTCCTTCAGCCGCGCGCGCAGGGACAGGTGGTTCTCGATGATGCCGTTGTGGACGACGGCGATCCCGCCCACGACGTGAGGGTGCGCGTTGACCTCGTTGGGGCGGCCGTGGGTGGCCCAGCGCGTGTGGCCGATGCCGGTGGTGCCGTCGAGCGGGCGCGCGTTGAGCGCCGTCTCCAGGTTGCGGAGCTTGCCCACCGTGCGCACCACGTCGATGCCGTTCGCCGTCCGCACCGCCACGCCCGCCGAGTCGTAGCCGCGATACTCGAGGCGCCTCAGGCCATCCAGCAGGATGGGGGCGCACGGCTCACTCCCGACGTAGCCAACGATTCCGCACATTCGAGCACTCCTGATAGAGAGCGCCGAGCTGCGCGGGAGCGCACTCGGCGACCGGGCGACGCTAGCACGTCAGGCCCAGCTTGGACGCCAGCTCGGGAGCTCCACGAACCCCCGGGTACCGGCGTGCGACGCCGCACGGGGCGCCGCGCCTCCACGACCGGCTCCGATTGCGGCCGTGCAGGGACTTTTCGCGCTCTGGCGATCGTTCGGAGGCGGTGCTTGCCCCACAGCGGACGAGGGCGCTCACCGGACCCACCCTACGCGACCAACTCCTGCATTTCGTTGCGCTTCTGCACGCAGAAAGTAAATGACGCACACCGCTGGCCAAACCTGTTCGGGTTCCGCATCATCGGGTACACGCCAACTGGATGTAAGGCGCGCGACCCCCGGAAATCGCGCGCCATCTTACCCGCATGACGCTTAGAATAGAGCCTTCCCCGATGGAGATGCTTCGTCCGCGGCGACTCGCCGATCCTGTCCTGACGCGCTGCGTCCTGCTCGTCCTGCTCGCGCTGGGGCTCAGTGCGTGCACCGCGACCCGCGTGCGTGTGTCCGAAGGGACCCCGCTGTCGCGCTTCCTGGAGCTGTCGAAGCCGTTCAAGGACCGCACCTACCGCGTGGCCATCGGCGACCTGCTCGCCACCCGCTGCTACTTCAATCCGCAGCTGGATGAGGAGGTCTTGGTCAGGCCGGACGGCAACGTCTCGCTGTCGCTGATCGGCGAGATCAAGGCCGTTGGCCGTACGGCGCAGGAGTTATCCGCGGAGATCACGAAGGCGTATTCGGCGTACTTCTTGAAATCGACCGCGATCGTGATCGTGCGTAACTTCAACGGGCACCGGGTGTTCACCGCCGGCGAGCTCAAGCTTCCGGGCATGTTCAGCCTGATGAGTAGCGCGCGCACGGTGCTCGAGAGCATCTCCGCGTCGGGCGGTGCCACGCCCGAGGCTACGCTACACAAGGTCGTGCTGATGCGCCGGCTCCCCAACCAAGCTCAGCCGATGGTCGCGCAGCTCGATGTGGCCGCGGCGCTCAGCGGCGACGACCCGACGCAAGACGTGTCGCTGATGCCGGGGGACTACATCTACGTGCCGCGCTCCGGCATGGCCGAGCTCAACCTGGTCATGCACCAGTACCTGCTCAACAACTTCAACGCCACGACGTATGCCGGCATCCCGCTCAACATCCCGGCGTTGAACAAGTGAGGGCGCGATGTTGACCAGTATGTCGACGCGAAACATCGTGCACGTGCTGTTCAGGCGGCGCGGCACGTTCCTCGGCGTGCTGCTCGTGCCACCGCTGATCTGCGCGGCGATCGTGTTCCTGCAGCCGCCGGAGTACGAGAGCACCGGCCAGCTGATGGTGAAGATCGCCGACGAAGACATGGCCACGCCGGACTCGATCGCGGACCAGCAGGGCCGCGCCTCGGCCGCCGCCACGCAGATGGCGCGCCAGATGATGTTCTCGGAGATCTTGATCATCGGCAGCACCGACGTGCTGCGCACCTCGCTCGACCGCGTGGGGCTGGAGCGCGTGTACCCGAAGGCGCCGGCCGAGTCCGCCAAGACGCGCGTACCGCCGCTGGCGTGGGCCACCGAGAAGCTCTCCAAGGACTTCACGGTCAAGTCGAGCGGCGAGAGCAACGTGCTGCTGCTGTCCGTCTTCAACACCGACCCGGTGATCGCGCAGACCTTGCTCGACACGATCATCTCGGTGGCGATGGAGAAGCAGGCCAACGTGCTGCGCGATCCGCGCACGGACTTCCTCGATCGCAAGCTGGCGACGCTGAAGAAGGACTCGGAGGACGCCAAGCGTCAGCTGCTGGACTTCAAGCGCCGCACGCAGATCACCTCGTTCGACGAGGAGCGCGGGCTGCTCTTGCGCCAGCGCGACGGCATCGAGATGTCGCTCAGCCAGTCGCGCGCGGACATGCTCGCCGCGCAGGGCCGCTCCGGCACGCTGCAGTCCACGCTGACGGCGGTGCCCGAGCAGATCGTGCTCAGCGACGAGAACGACCGCGCACAGCGTGCGCTCGATCAGGCGCAGGCCCGCGTGGCCACCGCGCGCGCTCGCTACGACAGCGCCCAGCGCCGCTTCACCAAGGACAACCCCGAGCTGCTCGATCTCGCCGCCGAGCTGCGCTCTGCGGAGCAGGAGCTGGCGTCTGCGAACGTCACGTCGCAGACGCGCGTGCGCAAGGGCGTGAACCCGATCCAGCAGCAGATCACGGGCAACCTGTCGACCGCGCGCTCGGACGCCACCGCGCTCAAGAACGCGGTCAAGGAGCGCGAGCGCCAGCTGGAGAACATCAACGCGCGCCTGGCCTACCTCGACGCCAACGAGATCGAGCTGCGCGGCCTGGAGCAGCGCCAGACCCTCTCGGACGCCAGCTACAAGGCCTACCAGCAGCGCTCGGAGTCGGCGCGCATCGTGCGCGACATGAACGAAGCGGGCATCTCGGGCCTGAGCATCATCGAGGCGCCCACCCTGGCCTACAAGCCGGGCAAGCCCAAGAAGGGCATGTTGCTCGGCCTGTCGGTCCTGGGTGGCGTGATCTTCGCGCTCGGGTTCTGCCTGCTGCGCGAGTCGCTGGACGATACGATCAGCATGCCGGAGCAGCTGGAGCACGCGCTCAAGCTGCCGGTGCTGTCCTCGATCAAGCTGAAGAAGGCCGGGTAATCGATGTTTGGGCTGGGAGCGCTGATGCGGCGACGGGGGGCGGTCATCACCTTGACCAATCCGCGCTCGTATGGCCCTTCGCCCGTGCCGGACGAGGAGATGATCGGCCTGCTGAGCGCGATCAAGGCCGCGCTGCCGCAGAAGCGCAGCTACTCGGTCGGCCTGATCTCCACGCTGGCGCGCGAGGGCACCACCACGATCGCGCACAGCATGGCGCAGGTGGCCGCGCGCAACCCGCGCACCAAGGTGATCATGTGCCGGATCACGCACGATCCGGAGAGCAAGGACGAGGCAGCGGTGCCGTACGTCTACCTCGAGCCGATCACGCACCCGGCCAACGCGTACGCGCAGAATACGTCGCCGCAGCTGGCCGCCAACGCGGGCTCGAGCAACGGCGGCAGCTATCCGCTCGCGAGCACCAACGGCGCGCAGTCGGGGCCGATGATGGGCGCGCTGACCTCGCCCTCGGACCTCGCGTACATCGTGCGTAGCTTGACCAGCTCGTTCGATCTGGTGGTGGTGGATCTGCCGCCCGCGAGCGAAGGGCCGCTCGGGCCGTCGTTGTGCAAGGGGCTCGACGGTGTGGTGGTGGTGGTGGAGGCAGAGCGCACGCGGTTGCCGGCGCTGCGCGCCACGCGCAAGGCGATCGAGATGCACGGCGGCACCATCATCGGCTCGGTGCTCAACAAGCGCCGCTTCTACATCCCGAACGCGCTCTACAAGCGCTTGTGATCATGCGTAGCTGGCCGCGAGTGTGGGGGGTGGTGGCGCTGCTGCTCAGCGCGCCGGCCTTCGCGCAGGACAAGCTCGACGTCGAGCTCGACGACCCGGAGCTCTCGGAGCTGGCCAACACGGTCTGGGCGATGACGCTGCCCGAGCGCGACTTCGGCGGTGGCTGCGTGGTGGGCTTTCTGGCCTTCAAGTTCCAGCCGAACGGCTACTTCATCTACAACAACCGAATCAGCGGCTGGTGGCGGCTCGACACCAAGAGCGGCAACATCCGCATGCGCACGCGGGAGGGGCTGCGCTTTCTGCTCACCAAGGAAGGCGACACGCTGCGGGTGCCGCAGAACACGCCCTTCATGAAGCGCGGCAACATGTTCACCAAGTGCGGGCCGAGCGAGGGCGCGCCATGACCATGCGCGCGCGCGGCCTCGACCTCGTCGACGACGAAGGCGGCATCGCGGGCTGGCCGGGGCTGTGGGGCTTCATGCTCGTGCAGGTCATCGGCCTGGTGTGGCTGCAGAAGCTCGGGCTACCCGCGGGTGGCGGCAAGGTGATCGCGATCAACCTGCCGCTGATCCTCGGCAGCCTGGGCGTGCTGTGGCTGCTGAACCCGAGCTCGGTCTCGGTCGACCCCAGGCGCACCACGATGTTCGCGCTGTTCGCTGGCGTGGCGATCATGAGTCAGGTGTTCGGCGGCTCGCTCGACTTCTCGCCTACGGGCTTGATGCTGATGCTGGGCATGTACGTGCCGCTCATCTTCCGCTGGGAGATCCGGCGCGTCGACTACCTGCGCGTGATGCAGGTCTTTCAGCGCAGCATGTTCGTGGTCGCGTTCATCGTGTTCGCGCTGCAGATCTTGCAGAAGCTGAAGGGCTGGCACAGCTGGCCCGACATGAACAAGATGGTGCCCGAGGCGCTGCTGGTCTCCGGCTTCAACTACTACCGCGAGACGTCGTTCAACAGCGGCGTGCTCTCCCCGCACGCGGTGGTGTTCCTCGAGCCCTCGATCGTGTCGCAGTTCCTGGCGCTCGCGATCGTGATCGAGTTCGAGTTCTTCAAGCGCAACCTGTTCCTGGTGGTGTTCCTGCCCGCGCTGCTGCTGACCGGCTCGGGCACAGGCATGTTGATGCTGATCTTCGTAGCGCCGATGGTGGCCCGCAAGCTCCCGCCCAAGCTGCTGATCGCGGGCGCGGTGGTCGCCGTGATCGGGGGGAGCGTGGCGGGCAGCATGGGCCTGCTCGACAAGTACGCCGAGCGCCTGGCCGAGGTCAACCAGGAGGGCACCAGCGGCTACTACCGCTTCACGCTGCCTTTTCAGCAGCTGGTGGAGGCGCTGAGCACGCCCGAGCGCGCGTTCTTCGGCACTGGTGCGGGCTCCACGGTCGAGCGCGAAGACATCGCGACCGTGACGCTGGCGATCAACAAGCTGGTCACCGAGTACGGCTCGCTAACTGCGATCGCGTTCTTCGTGTTGTACTTCCACGCGCTGTTCGAGCGCGCGCCGAGCCGCATGCTCGCGATCGTGCTCGCGGTTTACTACAACCTGTGCGGCGCGGGCTTGTCGGTGCCGATCTACGCGATCACGTACATCGTGCTGGGCACGCTGCTGCGCGTGCGCGA
This sequence comes from Polyangiales bacterium, assembly GCA_036277895.1. Lineage (GTDB taxonomy): Bacteria > Myxococcota_A > Polyangia > Polyangiales > DASUME01 > DASUME01. The sequence goes on along the minus strand of DASUME010000430.1, from coordinate 4,219 downwards.
CGACGAGCAGCGCGTGAGTGCGCCCCCCAAGAACATCCGGGTACGCGTCAGCAGCATCCCGCCGCCCGCGCGCGCGTGATCATTGTTTGGCGGCGCGGTCGAGCTCTTCGAAGCCGGGCACCTTCGACAGGTCCGGCACCAGCACGATCTCGATGCGGCGGTTCTGGCCGCGACCCTGCGGCGTGGCGTTGCTGGTGATCGGGCGGAACTCGCCGAAGCTGGCGGCGCTGACCGACGTCGTGGGCAGGCCCGCCTTGAGCAGGATCTCGGCGACCGCGATCGCGCGGCCGCTGGCCAGCCACCAGTTGCTCGGGAAGCGTGCGGTCTTGATCGGCTGATCGTCGGTGTGCCCCTCGACCTGGAACTGGCGGTCGCCCATCGACGCCAGGATGGTGCCGATCTCGCTGATGCTGGTCTTGCCCGCCTCGGAGAGGTCGATCGAGCCGCTCGCGAACAACACGTCCGAGGGCAGCTCGACGATCATGCGGCCGCCCACGACCTTGACCTTGAGCTTGCCCGCGTCGATGAGCGCCTGGAAGCTGGACAGCAGCTTCTTGTATTCGGCGATGCGCGCGTCGGTCTGGCGCTTCTGCTCGTTGAGCGCGTTGAGCGCGGCCTGCATCTCCTGGATCGAGCTCTTGAGCTTGGAGCTGTCGCCGATCATCTCGCTGATCTTCTTGCTCGCCGCCTCGAGGTCGGCGGTGAGGCGCGCGATCTCGTCGGCCTGCGCGGCCGACTTCGCCTGCTCGGACTTGAGCGCTGCGTCCAGCGACTGCGCCTTCTCGCGCTCGCTGCGCAGCGAGTCTTCGAGCGTCTTCTTCTCGGCCGCGCTCTGGGCCTTGAGCGCCTCGAATTCGCTCTTCTTCACGCACGCCGAGAGCGCGAGGAGCGCCGCCAGGATGATCAGCTTTTGCATGCCGGTTTGGGTAACTCCGAACCCCGCACGGATGCAAAAAAGCGCCTCAAACGACGATTTTTCGGACGTGGAAGGCCTCGGCCCGGCCCTCCGGGGCGTTGCACTCGATCGCGCGCAGCGACATCAGGCCGTGGAAGGTGTCCGCGCTGAACCAGGTGCGCGACCTCTGGGTCGGGAAGTGCTGGTGCAGCAGCTCGACCTTACGGTCCGCGATCGCGCGCGTGAGCGGCACGTACAGGTTCGGCCGGCCGAGGTCGCCCTCGTACTTCGCGATCTCGTACTGCCAGATCAAGTGGTTGCGGAAGCTGTTCCAGGTGAGCTCCGCGAGCACGCGGTGATCCTGGTGCATGTCCTCGAGCCGGTGGCTGAGCACGAGGTCGGGCTCGACCGCCGCGCGCACGGCGCCGAGGGCGTCCTTGATCTCGCTCCACTGCGCCGGAAAGAAGCTCTCGCGGAAGGCGTGCACGATCACGGTGGCGGTGGGCGCGAAGGAGGCCGCGCTCTCCCGCGCCTCGCGCTCGCGCGCGGGATTCGACGCGAACACCACCCAGTGCACCTGCGCGCCCGGATATTCCGCGAGCAGGCGCAGGATCGTGCCTCCGCAGCCGATCTCGATGTCGTCGCTGTGCGCGCCCAGGCACAAGATACGCGGCGCTTCGTTTGCCAACCTGACGGGCAGTACCACCAGAACCTGCCTTACTCGGGAGTTCGACCCGGGTCGCTCTCCGGACGGGGAGGATAGCCCGGCGGCGGCGCCACGGACTCGCGATTGCGGTACACGCGCCACGCGATCAACAACCAGATACAGACCAGCGCCTCGACCATCAGGCAACAGGCTGCGAACAGGTCGGGCGAGAGCCGCCCGAGGAAGAAGATCGCGCCTGCGAAGGTCAGACCGCTCACCCACACGGCCTGCGCGATCACCGGCTCGCGGTCGATCACGTAGAGCTGGTTGGTGAGGGCCATGTTGACCGTGATCAGCGCCACCAGCGGCGCCATCCAGCGCAGGAACAGCGCCGCGTCGGCGAACTTGTCGCCGCCGATCAGCCGCACGGCCGGTCCCGCCAGGAAGAACGTGAACGCGGAGGCGAGCGCCGAGACGCCGATCGTCGCGGTCAGGTAGCGGCGCAGGCGCAGCCGCGACGGGGAGCCCGGCGGCTGGCCGCGCACCTCCAGCTGCAGCGGGAACAGGGTGGAGGTCAGAGGCTGGAACAGCCCGGTGCCCGCGCGGATGATGCGGTCCGACAGCACGTACCAGCCGGCGACCTTGGGGCTGAAGAACACCGCCACCAGCGTGGCCGGCAGGAGCAGGTAGATCGCGCTGCCGATGCGCTGGAGCGGCACCGGGTAGCTGACCTTCAGGCGCTCGATCCAGGCGCGCAGGGAGAACTCGCGCGCGGCCTCGAGCAGCTCGCGGCGCGCGAACCAGGCGTCGAACACGGGCCAGAAGCCGGACGCGAGGTTGGCCCACATCGCGACCTCGAGCGTCGGCCGCCTGGGCAGCAGCACGACCACGATCAGCAGGCTGAGGAATTTCGCCGCGAAGGTCGCGGGCAGCAGGCGCGGCACGTTCGCCCGCGCGACGCGAAACCAGAGCGTGTTGAGGCCCAGGCTCCAAGCGTTGGCCAGCATCAGCACGCTCGCGGCGAGCTCGGGCGCGGGGTGCATCCAGAACAGCGTGGCCAGCGCGAGCAGCGGCAGCACCACCAGCGCGTTCAAGCTCTGCTGCACCAGCACGCGCGACTGGGTGACGCGCGCCTCGTGATCGTCTCTGCCGGTGAGCTGCTTGGTGGCGGCGACCCCCATGCCGAACTCGATCAGGATCACGCCGATGCCTGCCCAGTTGATCAGCACGCCGTAGCGCCCGTACTCGCTCGGGCCGAGCGCGCGCGTGATGATCGGCAGCGTGACCAGCGGCAGCGCGAGGTTCAGGCCATGCAGCGCGTACATGGCGGCCAAGCTGCGGAGCCGGGAGCGGTCCGGCAGGTTCAGCTTGCTCAGGCCGAAGGCCACGTACGCATCCTGAGCACACGCTGTGGGTCGCTAGGCATCACGGTGACGGTCGACATGACGAGTGCATCATCTCAGGCGAGCGGCCCCAAGGGCCTCGACAGTCGTGAGGAGGCGACACCGAGGCAGCGCAGAATAAGCGCTAGCCGCTGGCTTGGCCAGCACGCGTCGCACTCCGAAACGCGCTCCCGGCTACGATGTGTGCGCCATGACCTCTCCGTGGCCGCTGTGTGCGGCGAGAGAGTGCGCGCGACGGTCTGCTTGCACTGCCGGTCGCACGCGCGTGGTGTTGTAATTTCACCAGCGATGACAGCATTGACCGGTCACGAATCGGCGCGTACGGAGCTGGTATGAAAGTCGTCTTGTTCTGTGGCGGGCTCGGCACGCGCCTCAGAGACTACTCCGAGCGCGTGCCCAAGCCGTTGGTCGAGGTCGGCTCGCGGCCGATCTTGTGGCACCTGATGAAGTACTACGCGCACTACGGGCACAAGGACTTCATCCTTTGCCTCGGCCACGGCGCGGGCGCGATCAAAGACTTCTTCTTGAAGTACGACCAGACGGTCTCCAGCGACTTCGTGCTGACCGAGGGCCGCAAGGTCGACCTGCTGGAGCGCGACATCCAGGACTGGCGGATCACGTTCGTGGACACCGGTCTGCACAGCAACGTCGGCGAGCGTCTGCGCGCGGTGCGCGACTACCTCGAGAGCGACGACATGTTCTTCGCGAACTACGCGGACGCGTTGTGCGACCTGGACCTCGACCAGTACGTCGAGTCCTTCAAGGAGCGCGAGAAGATCGCGTCGTTCATCAGCGTGCCCGCGCCGCACACGTTCCACATCGTGCACGCCGACAGCGAGCAGCACGCGATGAAGTTCGAGCTGGTGACCGAATCGAACGTGCGCATCAACGGCGGCTTCTTCCTGTTTCGGAAGGAGATCTTCGAGCACATGGCCCCCGGGGAGGAGCTGGTGCTCGAGCCGTTTCAGCGCTTGATGGCCGCCAAGCAATTGCTCGCGACGCCGTACGACGGCTTCTGGCGGAACATGGACACGTTCCGCGACAAGATGCAGCTCGATGACCTGCTGACCCGGGGCCGAGGCCCCTGGCAGGTCTGGCAAAAGCGCTAGCGCGCGGGCTGGTTCTGCACCGGTGGCGGGGGCGGCGTGGCCGGAGCCGTCGCGGGCGGCGGCGCGGGCGGTGCGACCTGCGTGCCCGCGGAGCCCGGCGCGCCTGCCGAGCCGGGCGCGACCACCGGCGGCGCAGCCGGAGCTGCCGCAGGCGGCGGGGGAGGAG
>DASUME010000429.1:0-2582 GCA_036277895.1 Polyangiales bacterium | reverse complement strand
GGCGCCCAGTTCATCGGGGCCATCGTAGCGCGCGGAGATTGTCACGGCGGCGTCGGCGACGCGATGCCCGCATGCCCTAGCTTCGCCGGACTGGAGGTGTGCTCGTGACCGAACCCAAGACTCGACGTGACTTCCTCGTGCAAACCGGCCTGGCCAGCGCGGCGCTGGCGAACCTGCCCAGCCGCGTGCTGGGCGCGCCGACGCCGATCGCGTCGGGCCAACCCGTCCTGGCCCAGGGCATTCAGATCGGTGACCCCGCGGGCGACCGCGCGATCGTGTGGAGCCGCGCAGACCGTGCGGCGCGCTTGTTCGTCGAGTGGGACACCTCGCCGCGCTTCGGCAACCCGCGCCGCGTGCGCGGACCGTACGCGCTGGAGAGCTCCGACTTCACCGCGCGCGTCGACCTCGCGGACTTGCCGCGAGACCGCGAGATCTTCGTGCGCGCGTCGTTCGAGGCGCTCGACGGATCGGGCGCGCAGAGCGAGTACAGCCACGGCCGCTTCCAGTCCACGCCACTGTTTCGGCGCGGCGTGCGCTTCGTGTGGTCGGGCGACACCGCGGGCCAGGGCTACGGCATCAACCTCGAGTTCGGCGGCATGAAGATCTACGAGGCGATGCGCCAGCGCAGGCCCGACTTCTTCCTGCACAGCGGCGACACCATCTATGCAGACGGCGTGATCCCCGCCCAGCTCACGGTCGAGGAAGGCAAGATCTGGAACAACGTCACCACGCCCGAGAAGAGCAAGGTGGCCGAGACGCTCGACGAGTTCCGCGGCGCGTACCGCTACAATCTTCTCGACGAGAACGTGCGCCGCTTCAACGCCGAGGTCGCGCAGATCTGGCAGTGGGACGACCACGAGGTGACCAACAACTGGTCCGCTTCCAAGAGCCTGAGCGCGAACGCGAGCTACACCGAGAAGAGCGTGGCGCTGTTGGCAGCGCGCGGCACGCGGGCGTTCCTCGACTACGCGCCGCTGCGCCCGTTCGACGCCGAGGAGAGCGAGCGTGTCTACCGCCACATCCCGTACGGCTGCATGCTCGACGTCTTCGTGCTCGACATGCGCAGCTACCGCAACCCCAACGGCGAGAACCTGGAGCCGGCGGGCGCGCCGTTCCTGGGCGCCAAGCAGCTCGCATGGCTCAAGCACAAGCTGCGCGAGTCACGCGCGGTGTGGAAGGTGATCGCCGCGGACATGCCGATCGGCCTGCAGGTGCCGGACGGCACGAACGCAGCCGGCAAGCCGATCTGGGAGGCGATCGCCAACGGTGAGGGCGGCGCCGCCGTGGGCCGCGAGCTGGAGATCGCGGAGCTGCTGCGCTTCATCAAGCGCCAGCGCATCGCGAACACGGTCTGGCTGACCGCGGACGTGCACTACTGCGCTGCCCACCACTATTCGCCCGAGCGCGCCGCGTTCACCGACTTCGAGCCGTTCTGGGAGTTCGTGGGCGGGCCGCTGAACGCCGGCAGCTTCGGCCCCAACAAGCTCGACGCCACGTTCGGGCCCGAGGTGGTGTTCCAGAAGGTGCCCCCGGCCGCGAACGCGTCGCCCTACGCGGGCTTCCAGTTCTTCGGCCAGGTCGACATCGACGAGCGCAGCGCCGTGATGACGGTGCAGCTGGTCGACCTGAACGGCACCACCGTGTTCACGCAGGAGCTCGAGCCACGCCGCTAGTCGCGGTGATCGGCGCGGGCAACGGCGTAGAACAGCAAGGTCGCCAGCAAGAGCGCCGTGGTGTGGTGGCGGACCGGCAGGCTACGTAGTGCGACCCAGCCGTGTACCGCGGCCTTGCGCGTGTGCACGAGGCCGCGTGCGCCGACGGCGCGCGAGCGTGCCCAGCCGCGGCGTGCTCCGGCGCTGAACGCGGAGCCAGCGTGACGTGCGTGGACCGCGAGCGTGGCTCCCTGACGGCCGAGGAACTTGCCACCCGTGCGCAGCGCCTGCGCCGTGTGGCGCGCGACCCGCATGCCGAGCCGGCGCCCGCGACGCGAGTACACGAGCGCGAGCGCGGCAGCTCGGCGACTGCTGCGGCGTGAGTCCGCGAGCACGATCGTGCTGCGATTCTGGACACGCACGAGGGCGACGCCCGTCGAGCGCGCGGAAGCTTGGTAAGCGCGTGCGGAGTACGCGATGGCGCGCGTGGACAGCTCGCGCGCCCGCCGCGCCGAGCGGGTGAGCGCGTCGCGAACCGGCAAGCCCGAGGTCAGCTCGCTCATGCGTGTGTAGGAGATGCGCTGCGCAGGCAGCGACTCGAGCCGTGCGCGCACCGCCAGCGAGAACGCCCGCATGAGCAGGCGCAGGTTCGCCAGGACACCCTCGCCGGAGCGCACGCGGCTCATCAGCTGCACCAGCGCGAGCTGCAGCGAGGCGCTCTCCTCCCGAACGCGCGCGAGCATCGAGGGACGACCGCCCGGCCCGTCGAACATGCGCGCGGGACGGCGCGCGTTGCAGAGCAGGCAGGCCATCTCGGTGTTCGGGCGCAGGAGCGCGCAGTCCGGACAAATCGCCGCCTCGCACATCGAGCAGCGCAGCTCGTAGACCGAGGCGTGGAGCTCGTGGCAAACATCGCAGCCCTGCTCCGCA
>DASUME010000428.1:0-2032 GCA_036277895.1 Polyangiales bacterium | reverse complement strand
GCTGATCAGCGGCTGCTAACACCGCGCGCGCAGCCTGGGGGAGGCGGTGGGCCGAAAGCCGGTTCGCAATGACGCGAACGGAACCACGCTCTGGCCGAATCGTCAGGTCGGTGGCCCGAAGCAACAAGGCGGCACGAATCGGTCTCCTGTAAAAAATCCTGGACCGACTCATCCAGGAGACCGACCCGTGCCGACGCTCCAGCAACTAATCATTGATCCGGTCTCCATCGCCAGCTTTGCGACATATGCGTTGCTACTGGCGTGGGAGACCATCGCACCCGCGCGTGCGTTGCCGCGCGTCGCGGGCTGGCACGTGCGCGGTGTGTTGTCGTTCGCGGCGTTCTTCCTGGTGGCGTCGTACCTGCCGCTGCTCGTGCGCGTGGCGCCGCTGTTCGATGCCACAGAGCTCGGCATCGTCGGCGGCGTGATCGCGCTTTTTGGCTACGAATTGCTGGTCTACGGCTACCACCGCGCGCTCCACGGCTCCGACCTGCTGTTCCGCGTGTTCCACCAACTGCACCACAGCGCGGAGCGGCTCGACGTCTCGGGCGCGTTCTGGTTCAGCCCGTTCGACATGGTGGGCTTCACGCTGGTCGCCACGCTCGCGCTGAGCGTCATGGGAATGACACCCGGCGCGATCACGCTGTTCGTGCTCATCACCAACCTGCTCTCGATCTTCCAGCACGCGAACGTGCGCACGCCGCGCTGGCTCGGCTACCTGGTGCAGCGCCCGGAGAGCCACGCCCACCACCACGCGCGCGGCGTGCACCGCGACAACTACGCAGACCTGCCGGTGATCGACATGCTGTTCGGCACCTTCGTCAACCCCGCGGACTTCGCGCCCGAGCAGGGCTACTACCTCGGCGCGTCGGCCAGGATGCGCGACATGCTCCTGCTCCGCGACGTCACGCGCCCACCTGCTTTGCGAGCGTCTGGCGCAGCCCCGCGAACTTGCGCCGATACTGCGCGGGCGTGAGCCGCACCGAACGCCGGAACAGGCGCGCGAAGAACGCGGCGTCCTCGTAGCCGACGTCCTGCGCGATGCGCTCGATCGGCGCGGCCGTGGTCTCCAGCCGATGTTTGGCTTCCTCCAGCCGCAGTGCATGCACGTAGGCGAGTGGTGCCATGCCCGTTGCGGCCTGGAACCTGCGCTTGAACGTGCGCTCCGCGAGCCCGCTGAGCCGCACCATCGACGCCACCGGCGCAGTGACCGCGTACTGGCGTGCGATCCAGGCCTGGCTCTTGGCGATCGCAGCGTCGTCGACCTGCCGCGTCTGCGCGAGCCGCGCGAACGGCTGCTGCCCCACGGCGTGCCAGTCGATCACGTTCACGCGCGCGGTCTGCATCGCGGTCTCCAGGTCGACCAGGCGCGCGATCAAGTACAGCGCGAGGTCGAGCCAGGTCGTGCCGCCGCCCGCCATGATCAAGCTCTGCCCCTCCCCGCTGACCACGAGCGCACGCTCCGGGCAGACGGTGATCTTCGGATAGCGTGCGCGCAGCGTCTCGCAGTACGCCCAGTGTGTGGTCGCCTCGCAGCCATCGAGCAGCCCTGCCTCCGCCGCCAGCACCGCCCCCGAGCACGCGGTCGCGATCATCGCGCCGGCCGCATGCTGGCGGCGCAGCCACGCCAGCTCGGGCAGGTAGCGGCCTTCGAGCACCTCGTTCGGCGCGATCGCGAGCTCCGGCACGCACACCACATCGAAGCGGTCGCGCGCGCGGATACTCGCGCGCGCCTGGATGCGCACGCCGTTGGCGAGAGTCATCTCGCCCTGCTCGCGCGCGACCACGCTCGCCTCCACGCGAGATGGCCCCGCCTTGCCCTCTACGAAGACGCCCCAGTCGCGCCCCGCCGAGCAGAACAAGTCGAACATCCCGTACACCACAGACGCGGTCGCTTCGGGTAATGCGAGGATGGCAATGCGAGGTAAACGCACGGGGCGATCTTACTTCACGCGCGTGATGGAGGTCAGACCGGGCCTGCCGCGGTGCTAGCGCAGCCTGCAGTATTGCTTACTGGTAGCTCATGCGTATT
>DASUME010000427.1:0-3575 GCA_036277895.1 Polyangiales bacterium | reverse complement strand
CGGGCCGCAGGTAGGTTAGGTTGTCGTAGATCGAGCGCATCACGCGGTTGTGCGGCGCGAAGCCCGAGTTCTGCGGGTCGAGGTTGAAGGTCGCAATCGCCGCGCCATCGAACGCCACCTTCAGCGTGCCGCCACGCCGCGGCTCGCTCGACACGGGCAGCGCATCGGGCTCGCGCGCGCGCAACGCACCTCACCCGTGTCGAGCAGCGTCGCCTTCTTGAACGAGCCCGAGTGCTGGCCGTCGCGCAGCGGGTTTACTTCCACGTCAATCTTGTCGCCGGCCTTGAGCGTGTGCTTGCTCCAGCCCGTGCGCGCGAGGTTGCCAGGACTCGTGGGCAGCTCGCTCGTCCACACCTTGATATCGCACGTCCTGTGTCAAGGCAGCGAAGGCCGGGGTGGGACTCCGCGCCTCCGCCTAACGTATCGTCTTCATAAGGATTCGATAGCAACCATTTAGGAAGCTCGAACCGCCGATCGACCGCACAAATAGGCGCATGTTCAAGCGCAGTTTGTTCACGGTCATGACGCTCGCCCTCGCCGCCTGCGGTGAGGAGGACCCTGTGGGGGCCGGCTCTTCCCCCGACTACGACGCAAGCACCTCGGCCCCCGACGCCAGCACCCCGAGCCCCGACGCTGGCGCGCCGACTTCCGACGCCGGCACTCCCTCGGTGGCCGCCAAGTTCTTCCTGCCCACGAACGAGCCCACGAACACGGCCGCCCCCTCGATCGAGCTCGACGCCCAGGGCAACGCGCACATGGTGTACCCGAAGTTCGTACGCGGCGACGCGTTCTACGCGTTCTGCGCGAAGGGCAAGTGCCAGACCGAGAACGACATGCAGGTGGTCGAGCTCGAGACCGACGGCACCGTCTCCAACGCGATGATCGCGCTCACCGCGGACGGCAAGCCGCGCATCCTGCTCAACAGCTTCGCGTACCTCTACTACGGCGAGTGCGACAGCGACTGCGGCGTGCGCAGCAACTGGCAGTACCAGATGATCCTCAAGCACGACAACGACAAGGAGGTCACCGGCGAGGCCTTCACGCTCGATCAGAACGGGCACCCGCGCTTCTTGATCGCGACCTACCGCGCGCTGTTCGGCATCGGCCAGAAGCCGGCCAAGACCGAGCTCGCGCAGTGTGACGTCAACTGTACGAGCCCCGACGCCTGGTCCTACAGCACGATCGCCGAGCCGGAGATCTGGTACGGCAGCACGCTCCGCTACGACGCGACCGGACGCATGCACGTCGCCACCAACCTGTTCGACTACAAGACCGAGAACCCGTCGCCCGACGTCGCGGCCTACCTTACTTGCGCGTCCAACTGCAGCAGCGTGGAGAGCTGGCTGAACAGCGGCGTCGGCTTCTTCGCGCCCTACGAGAGCTCGAGCGAAGCCATCAGCATGAAGCCGGCCGTCACGCTCGCGCTGACCGCCCAGGGCAAGCCGCGCTTCGCGCAGATCCACAAGAACCAGGACGGCGTGAAGACGGTGTCTTACTTCTCGTGCGACAAGGCGGACTGTTCCAAGCCGGACAGCTTCATCTACGCCTGGAGCTACAGCGGCACGAACGTACACGGCGGCGTCGACCTCGCGCTCGACGCGCAGGACCACCCGCGGCTCGTGCACACGGCCGACTACAACATCGCGATCAGCTACTGCGACGACGCGGACTGTGCGACCGCGACGTCGAAGTGGAGCAGCAAGCTCATCGAGCAGGGTGGTGAGATCCCGGCCGACGACATCTTCCTCGAGTGGAACTGCACCATCGGCGCCTGGTTCCTGCACAACCCGTCGATCGCCATCGGTAAGGATGGCAAGCCCGTGGTCGGGTACCAGGCGCGCGACGTCAGCGGTGGCTTCAGCAAGCCCGATCCGAGCAAGCCCGGCTGTGTCGCCGGCACGGACATGACCTGGAGTCGCCTCGCCGTCAGCGACAGCGCCTACTGATGAGTTAGTGGGTCGCGCTCTCGGCGGCGCGGCGCTCGTAGTTCTTGAGCTTCGTGTACAGCGTCTTGCGATCCACCTTGAGGATCTCGGACGCGCGCGTGCGGTTGCCGCCGACGGCCTCCATCACACGCAAGATGTATCGACGCTCCACTTCTTCGAGAGTCACGAGCTCCGAAGGGTCATGACCAGCGACCAGGACGTCAGAGGAACGGAACGCTTGGATCTTCTCGGGTAGGTCGGCCACGGTTACCTCGTCGTATTCAGCCAGGGCTACGGCTCGTTCGAGTACGTTGGACAGCTCGCGAACGTTGCCTGGCCAGGCGTAGTTCATGAGCTGACGCGCAGCTTCGGGGGCGAAGCTGCGAACTTGTTTGCCGGTGCGCGTCGCGATCCTCACGAGCTGCGCATTGGCGAGCACCAGCACGTCCGAGCCGCGCGCACGCAGCGGCGGCAGGTCGAGCTGCAAGACATTCAGGCGGTAGTAGAGATCCTCGCGGAACTGCCCGCTCTCCACCCGCGAGTCGAGATCACGATGGGTCGCGCTCAGGATGCGCGCGTCGAACGCGATCTCCTTGTCGCTGCCCACCGGACGGATGCGGTTCTCTTGCAGCGCGCGCAACAGCTTCGCCTGCAGCGCCAGCGGCAGCTCCGCGACCTCGTCGAGGAACAAGGTGCCGCCGTTCGCCTCCAGGAACAGGCCGGCTCGCGCCTGGCGTGCATCGGTGAACGCGCCCTTCACGTGTCCGAACAGCTCGCTCTCGAGCAGGTTCTCCGGCACGGCCGCGCAGTTGATCGCCACGAACGGTCCCTGACTACGCGCGCTCTTGTCGTGCAGCCCACGCGCGGCGAGCTCCTTGCCGGTGCCGGTCTCACCGCAGATCAGCACCGGCGCATCGGAGATCGCGAGCCGCGCCATCATCGAGAACACGTGGCGCATCGCGGGGCTCTCGCCGAGCATCTCTGCGGGCCCACGCTCCGGGGCAGCGACTTCACGCAGCCGCTTCACCTCGGCGCGCAGGTAGCCGAGCTCGGCCGCATGCGCGATGCGCACCGCGAGCTCATCCATCTCGAATGGCTTCGGCAAGAAGTCGTGTGCGCCGGCACGTAAGGCAGCGATCGCAGTGTCGAGGTCGCCAAATGCCGTGATCAGGATGACCGGCACATCGGGACGCCGTGCACACAGGCGTTCACAGAGCTCGAGGCCGGTCATGCCGCCGAGGCGCACGTCCGAGACCACGACCTGGAAGCTCTGCCCTTCGACGGCATTGAGCGCGTCGGCGGCGCTCAGCACGTGCACGGCCTCGATGTCGCGGCGAGAGAGGTTACGCGCCACGAGCGTTCCCATCGCTGCGTCGTCTTCCACCAGCAGCACGCGTGTCTTTGGTTTAAGGTCGGTCATCGAGTCGCCGAGCCTAAGCAGTCGCAGATTTCATGCCAAGCTAACGGGCTAGCCAATGCGGATTGCGACCCGACTCTGGATTGCGTTGTTGGCCACCATCGTGCTGGTGCTGGGTGCCGGCGTGTTGATCCGCGTTCGCCACGAGCAACGCGTGCTGCTCGAGGTCACCAAGCGCGACCGACGCTTCTTCGCGGTGGTGCTGCAGACCGCGCTGTCGCGACCCGCTGAAG
>DASUME010000426.1:0-2235 GCA_036277895.1 Polyangiales bacterium | reverse complement strand
GCGTCATCAACAGCGACCGGGGCTCGAGCTTCTACCTGTGCGGCGCCGCCAAAGACGACCCCCGCCTGAACAAGTACCCACGCCTACCCGTCCTCCGCTGCGTCGCGTTCTCACCTGCGCCCTAGGCGATCTGGCGCTATCGCTCGCGCATGGCGGAGCCGGTGGTCGTGGAGTTCGAGTTCACGGGGGAGCATGTGTTCCGCGCCAAGATGCTGCACTGGCGGCGGCGTAGCGTGCCGCGCTACCTGGTGGCGGCGGGGCTGGTCGCGGTGGGGCTGATGAGCGCCGGCGCGGATGCGCGCTCGGGGTTTGCGGTGTTCGCGCTGATCGGGCTGTCGCTGGTGGGCATCTCGGCGTCCGTGATCGGGATCTCGACCGAGCTGTTGGTGAAGCGGCGACGGGAGGCGGGGCGCGAGCGAGTGCGGCTCAGCTTTGGCGACCGCATCGAGCTCGACGACGGCGAGCACGTCAGCAAGGAGTGGTCGTGGATCACGCAGGTGCTGCGCACGAAGGACACGCTCGCCCTGCGCACGCGCGACGGCGTGTTCCGCAACGTGTACTTCTTCCTCGCGCGTACGTCGCCGCAGCACGCGGCGCTCGACGCCTTGTTGTCAGAGCGAGGAAAGTAGGTCGCGCGCCCACGACGTCTCCGCGAGCGGGCGCTCGGGGGGCGCGAACAGATCGAGGTCGCGCGGGCCGGGCAGGGCAGGGCGTGCGGTGAAGCGCTTGAACACGCCCGCCACGCTGCGCGCGAGGAAGTCGGGCGCGAGCACGACCCACTTCTTGGCGCCGAAGTCGACCAGCGGGATCAGCCTGCGCAACATCGCCGGGTCGTGGATCGCGATGCGCTCGATCAGCGTCGCGACCTGCGCCAGCGCGCCGTAGTAGACCGGGCGCTGTCCCTCGGCCTTGGGCCAGCGTAGATCGAGCGTGGTCGAGTACTGCCAGCCCTCGTCCAGATACGACGCCTGTTCGCCGTAGAAGCCGCGCAGGAACGTCTTGTCGATCGCACCGCTATGCGTGCGTAGCTTCTTGTCGAGCAGCTGTGCCCCGATCGCGGCGGACGTCATGCCCTGGCCGTAGGCCGGGTTGAAGGTGCAGATCGCGTCGCCGTAGAGCAGCATGCCGTGCAGCGGCGCATCCCAGCGGTGCACTTCCTTCCAGGCGTTCACCGTGGTGCGGTTCTGGATCACGTGCGTGAGCGGCTTGGCGCGCTGCAGGATCTCGTACAGCACCGGCGAGCGCAGGCTCTTCATGTAGTCGAGCCAGCCCGCCTCGTCGGTCGGCGCGTAGTCGCCGTTGAAGCCGGAGGCGGTGACCAGCCAGACGCCGTTCTCCACGCTCAGGATCGCGCCGCCGCGGCCGAAGGTGGGCGGCGCGTTGTCGATCAACAGGCACTTCCACCACCAGTTCGCGGCCTCCGGCGGCGCCTGGTAGTGGCGGGTGGCGTAGTTGACCTTGGCGTCGACCTTGCGCTCGTGGGGCTTCTCCAGCCCCTGCTCCGCGATCCACTTCCACGACTTGGTGCCGCGGCCGGTCGCGTCGACCACGAAGTCGCCGAGCAGGTCACCTTTGTCCGTCTTGACGCCCGTGACCCAGACGCCGTCATCACGCTTGTCGGCGAGCGGCTCGATCAAGCGCGTGCCCTCGAAAAACGTCACGTTCGGCCGGTTCGCGATCAAGATGTTGCGAATGGTGAGCTCGAGCAGCGGGCGCGAGCAGGCGAACGCGTGTGCACTCACGTCCGGGTAGCGCGGCGCCCACCCCTCGGGCGTGTAGCGCGCCATGTCCCAGGAGCCGTCGAAGGCGAACGCGCCCTTGGCCAGCAGCGTGCGTAGCAGCCCGGGAAACAGCGCCTCCAGCTCCTTGCGACCGCGGCCGAGGATGCCGTGCGGGTGCGCACCTTGCGGCACGCCGCGGCGCAGCGAGTCGGGGGTCGTGGGGAGCTCGTCGCGCTCGACGACGGTCACGCGCTCGAAGTGCCGCGCGAGCACCTCCGCCGCGCACAGGCCGCCGATGCTGGCGCCGACGATGATGGCGTGTTCACGGGAAGTAGGAGCCACTGCGCCCCGAAGATAGGCCGCCGATCGCTCGGCTACCAGTGCCGAGGCGTGTAGGGCGGTGTCAGCTCTCGGCGGGAGACGGCGCCGGTTCGCTCGGGCTCACGGCGGGGCGCTCGGCGACCCCTTCGTTCTTCCGGCGCTCGACGTCCAGCTCCAGCTCGATACGCAGCTT
>DASUME010000425.1:0-2254 GCA_036277895.1 Polyangiales bacterium | reverse complement strand
GTTTCTCCGCGCGCGAGCCTGAAGCAGGCGGGCCTATGTCCAAGCGAGGTCAGTTCGATGAGCGCAGCCGAGTACGCACCGACGACGTGCAAAGTGAACACAGAGACGAACGAGGCACCGCGTATTCGTGCGCAGCGCCTTTTTTTCTGTCTTACGCTTCTTACTGCGTCGAGCGCTCCGGCACTGCTCGACGCCGCGGTCGCTTACGCGCAGCCGGAACCGGCACCCGTAGCTCCCCCGCCACCCGTCGTCGCCGAGACGCCCGTGGTCTCGGGTCCGGCCTTGCCTCAGCCCGAGGTGCAGGCGGTCGTTCCGTACGAGCAGCCCGCGCTCGCGCAGCCGAAGCCGCTCGAGGTCCCGCTGCCGCCGCCCGCCGATGTGAAGAAGATCGAAGCCGAGGCCAAGGAGAGCCCCTCGCTGCTCTCGCCCGTGCTGAAGATCGGCCTCGGCGTGCGCACCGGCCTCGAGCTCAACGTCCACAACGAGCGCGACG
This sequence comes from Polyangiales bacterium, assembly GCA_036277895.1. GTDB lineage: Bacteria > Myxococcota_A > Polyangia > Polyangiales > DASUME01 > DASUME01. The sequence continues at coordinate 1,761 of DASUME010000425.1, read as the reverse complement.
TGGTGACCTTCAGCCTCTACGACGGCGTGGTCGATCAGACGATGATCCGCCCGTACTTCAGCGCGCAGCTGACCAAGCACATCGGCGTGGTCGCGAACTTCCAGTTCGGCTCGGCCAAGGTGCTCCAGGCCGCGCTGCTCGACGCGATCGTGCAGGTCAAGATCGTCGACGAGTTTCAGATCTGGGGTGGTCAGCACATCCCGGCCATGGACCGCTTGAACTTCCAAGGTCCGTTCTTCAACAACGGCTGGAACTTCGAGGCGCCCAACACGCAGAACCTGCCCTGGGACAACGGCGCACGCGACAAGGGCTTCACCTTCTGGGGTCTCGTCGGCGGCGGCTTCTTCAAGTACCACCTGTCGATGACCGACCTGCAGCCGGGTCGGAACATCGCCAACGCCGGCTTCTCGGCGCGCGCGAACTTCAACTTCTGGGACCCGGAGAACTACTACTACACGTCCGGTACCTACTACGGCTCGCAGGATACCTTCTCGGTCGGCGGCGTGATCCGTGGGCAGAAGGGCACCAAGCGTGACGACGCAGGCATGCTCACCGACAACGGCTTCCTCGCCGGTGGCGTCGACATGCTGCTCGAGAAGCGCTTCCCGAGCGGCGTCTACACGATGCAGGCCCAGTACCTGAACCTCAACGGAACGGGCGGTGGCTACAAAGTCAACCAGGGCACCGCGGACCTCGGCACGGGCGTCGGTTACTTCTGGCCCGGTCAGTCCTTCTTCGGCGAGGTCAGCTGGCTCGCGCCGAGTAAGGTCGGCATCGGTCAGCTCCAGCCCAACTTCCACATCGGCTGGGGTAAGGACGGCAGCGGCGGGAGGAGCGCCGACGAGGTCAAGTCGATGTACTACGACGCCGGCATCGGCTACATCATCGACGGCTTCAATCACCGTTATTACCTGAACTACCGCCGCATGAATCACGATAGCCTCGGCAAGGGTGACTCGATTCAGCTCGGCGCGCAGATCCAGATCTGAGCCGCCAAGGCCGCTGGTTGCAAAGCCCAGCGGTCTCGCACATCCTCGCCCGCGATGTCGAAGACGGGTGATGGTCTGAAGAGCGAGGCGCTGCTCGCCGCACTGCAGGAAGCCCTGCGCGGCTCGAGCACGCGCCTCGAGGATTTGCTGGCGCGCCACGGCGGCGTCGGACGGCCGAACGTGAAGCTGGCTGCGGCCTTCGGGGCCGAGGTGGCGACGCTGCCGGGCCCGCTCGCGCCGCTGCTGCACAAGCTCGGCGGCGAGGACGCAGCGCCCGACGATGCGCGGGTGTTCCTGCCGGTCGCGGCCGCGCACGGCTGGACGCACCGACTGCGCGAGGGCCTCGAGGTGGAGGCAGCCTGGAGCGCGCTGGTGGAGCTGGCCGCGGACGAGCGCGGGCCCGTACGCGTGGGCACGCTGGACGCGCTGATCACCTTCGCCGCGCGCGAGGGCAGCGCCGATCAGCTGATCGATCGCGCCCGCCAGTGGCTGTTCGTCGAGGACCGCGAGCTGCGCTTCGGCGCCGCGGCGCTGGTGATCGAGGCCATCGGCGACAGCAAGCTGCTGTCGGTGGTGCGCGATCACGAGGCGCTGCTGACCTACCTCTCGGAGGCGATCGACGTGGTGGCGGACGCCCCACGCTCGGCCGAGCGCTCGGACGCGCGCCGCCGCGTGCTGACCTCGCTGTCGCTGGCGCTGGCCTCGGTGGTGGCCGTGGTGCGCGCCGGAGATCGCGGGCTGGTCTGGTTCGAGGAGCAGTCCGCGCGCGCCA
>DASUME010000424.1:0-3490 GCA_036277895.1 Polyangiales bacterium | reverse complement strand
TGCTGGACGCGATCCCGGTGCCCGACCCCACCACCGCGGTGCATACCACGCCGATCGGCGAGCTTCCGTCCGCGAGCTCGCCGCCCTCGGGCTGCCATTTCCACCCGCGCTGCATTTCCGCCGTCGAGCGCTGCAAGACGGAGCGCCCGCTGTTGCGCGAGCTGGCGCCCGGCCGCACCACCGCCTGCCACGTCCCGCTCATCTAGCGCCGGCCAGGCGCGAGCACGCCCCGCAAGTACGGTTTGCGCTGGCCGCGAGGAGCTCGGCTTCGTCGACGACAACCTGCCCGTCTGGACCGTGCAGGCCGCCACCTTCCGCGCGCTGCGAATGCCCGCGAGCTCCCGCTGCGCAGATGTGCGCGCGCGTGCCGCAATGATTGGAGCCACGCAATCGTAGTCTGGTGATAAGGCGTTGAAATCGCTCGACTTGATCGTCTCAATTCAAGGCCAATCAATTTCGATTTTCCGTGCCGATCAATTTGCTCATGATTAGATCCTCGAGGTCCGGTGAAGAGCGCCGGGAGTGAGGTGGCCATGGGAGAGCTGGAAGGGAAGTACCGCGCCGAGATCGACCGTCTGGACGCGGAGCACCGTGAGTACGAGAAGCTGTGGACGCAGGTGCCGCGCTTCGCGCTGGTGCTGTTGCTCGCGCCGGTGGTCGGTGTGATCTGGGGCTTCGGCTGGTTCATCGCCGAGCTGCTGGTGTCGGCCGCACTGGTTGGTACGCGCGCGTACTTGATCGCCGTGCGCAAGAACGAGAACCGCTGGAACCGCGACAAGCTGATCGAAGACCTGCGCGGCGCGGGCGGCTCGACGCTCACCGCGTGACGGTGAAGCGCGCCTCGAGGGCGTGGTCTCGCGCATGCGCGCCGACGTAGAGCGCGCGTGTGCCGGTGGCCGTACGCCAGCCGTAGGTGCTCGACCAGTATTGCAGCAAGCGTGCGGGCACCGTCAGCGTGCGCGTGAGCTGCTGGCCCGGAGCGAGCTCCACGCGCTCGAACGCCGCCAGTGCGCGCGCCGCAAATCGTACGCCGGGCGGTACGTTGTCCGGCGCCCCGAGGTAGACCTGCGGCGTGGTGCTGACATGCCTGCGTGACGTGTTGTGCAGCGCGAAGCGCACGCTCAAGGAACCGTCGTCGTTTTGCTTCGGCCTCAGCTCCGAATAGGCGACCGAACCGTAAGACAGACCGTAGCCGAACGGGTAGAGCGGAGTCTGTTGCGTGAGGTCGAAGAAGCGATAACCCACGTGCACGCCCTCGGAGTAGATCGTGCGCCCGCAGTCGTCGCCCGTGTTCGGTCCCCACGCGGTGCACGTGCCGCGGCCGTCGATGCCTTCGGAGCTGCGCTCAGGGTGCTCGCGTTGGTGGGCCAGCGTCTGCTCGATCGTGCGCGGCCAGGTGAAGGGCAGGCGCCCTGCGGGTTCGGCCTCGCCGAGCAGCACGTTCGCAGTCGCTTCGCCACCCTCGTCGCCCGGGTACCACACCTGCAGCACGGCACGCACGTCCGCGAGCCACGGCATGGCGACGGGCTGGCTCGTGTGCAGAACCACGACCGTGTTCGCGTTCGCGCGCGCGACCTCGCGGATCAGCGCGTCCTGATCGTCCGGCAGTGGGCGCGAGAGATCGTCGCTCGACCACACGAACACCAGCGCGGTCTTCGCGCGCGCGGCCGCTCGTGCCGCGTCGGTGCGATCCTGTGCGCGCCCCGCAGGCGTGACCCAGGCCAGGCGCACCTGCACCGGCTTGCCTGACGCGTCGGCGCGGGCCAGCACCTCGAGCGCATGCGGGCCTGCCTCCAGCGTCAGCCGCGTGCGCCCGTTCGCGAGCCCACCGCGCGTGGGCACGGGCGCGTTGCCGTCGGTGGGCAGCACGTCGGCGTAGCGCGGGCGCTCGGCCAGGCCGCGGCCGACCCAGTGCACGTCGCGCCCGTCGAGGCGCAGCCGCGCGGTCGCACCGAGCGCGTGCACGTTCAGCTCGTACACGCCGCGCTCGGGTACCAGGAGCGTGCCGCGCCAGCTCGGTGAGCTGCCCGCGGGCAGGACGTCCGCGATCTGCGCGTCGGCCTGGCCGTCACGCGCCAGCTCGCGGTACGCCTCGGCGGGGATCGGCACGCCTTCGAGGTCCACACCGACTGCGTACTCGACGCGCAGCCCACGCTTGCGCAGCGCGTGCACCGCGCCGAGCTGACGCGCGATCAGGCCGCCGGGCTTCTCGCCGCCGCCGTTGGTCGCGACCGTCTGCCGCGCCGGTGCGCCGATCAGCGCCAGCGGTGCGCGCGCCAGCGGCAACACGCCGTCATTCTGGAGCAGCACCGCGGCGTGCTCGGCGGTGCGCTGAATGATCGCTGCGCTCGCGATCGGCGTGACCTTCACGCGCGTGCCGTCGAGCAAGCCAAAGCGCGCATACTGGCCGAGGATGCGTGCGACCGCCTCGTTCAGGCGCGACTCCTGCAACCAGCCGCGCGCAAGGCCCTGCTTCAGCGCCTCGGCATCGAAGAACGTGGGCACCGGATCGCCGGCCGCGCCGCCCGGTCCCGGCATCTCCAGGTCGAGCCCGGTGTTCAAGTAAGGTCCGGCGTGGTTCGCCGCCCAGTCCGAGGTGACGAAGCCGCGAAAGCCGAGCTCGTTGCGCAGCAGCTGCGTCAGCAAGCTCGCGTTGCCACACGCGGGCACGCCGTTGAGCCGGTTGTACGCGCACATCATCGAGGCCACGCCGGCGTTCACCGCGTACTCGAACGGGCGCAGGTAGACCTCGTGCAGCGTCTGCTCGTCGACCCACACGTTGTAGCCACCCTCGAACGCGAGCAGGTGCTTCGCCTGCGCGAGCACACCCTGCGCTTGAATGCCGCGGATCGTCGCCGCGCCGATCTGCGCCGTCAGCAGCGGATCTTCCCCGAACGTGTTGAAGCCGCGTCCCCACGAGGTGTCGCGATCGAGGTTCAAGAACGGCTCCAGCACCACGTCCTGCCCGAGCCGGCGCGCGTCCTGGCCGATCGCGAGCCCGTTGTCTTCGGCGTCGCGCGGGCTGAACGTCGCCGCCACCGCCATCGTGCACGGCATGCCGGTGGAGGGCCGGCGCGTGGCCACTCCGGGCGGACCGTCCGTGAGCCGCAGCGGCGGGATGCCGAGCCTCGGCACGCCGCGCAGGAAGCCCGCCTGGTAGACGTTGTCGGGCCCATCCGGCTCCGGCGCGCCCTCCACCAGCGCGAGCTTCTCGTCGAGCGTGAGCTGCGCGACCAGCGCGTCCACGGACGCATCGGCGCGCACGACCGAGGGCAAAAATAGAGACAGGGCGAGCCAGCGCATCGAGCAGCCGTAGCACTACGCGTACGTGTTGGCCGCGCTCAGCGCCGCCACAGCCGGCGCACGCGGTGGATCGCGCGCGGCCGCGCCGCGAGCGGCACCAGCTCGGCGCCCTCGCTGCTGATGCGCAGCTCGTGCGCGTGATCGTCATGGCCGCTGTCGCGCAGCTTGATCACGCTGAACTGGCGCA
>DASUME010000423.1:0-2069 GCA_036277895.1 Polyangiales bacterium | reverse complement strand
AGGTCTGAAGACCTGCGCCTCTTACTGTGCGGCGGCTGCGGTCACCGGGGCGGAGGTCGCGACGAAGTCCAGGCTGACCTGGAAGCCGCTCACCGCACCGCCGCCGTCGCGCAGCGTCTCGGTCGCCAGCGCCGCGCCGTGTGCACGCGCGACGTCGTTGACCAGCGGCCAGTTGAGCGCCGAGTCGCGGCGATCTTCGAGCGTCACGAAGCGCGCGACCGGCATGTCCATCACGGCCACGCGGTCGTCGCCGACCAGCAGCCGCACCTGCTTGCCGCGAAGCTGCAAGCTGACCTCGACCTCACGTCGGGCGGTACGGATGGCCTGCGCCACGAGCTCCATCAGCGCGATCGACAGCCAGGCGCCGTCCACCTCGCTCGCACAGGGCTCATCCGGTAGCCGCAGCGTCAGCTTCACGCTGGAACGGCCCTCGATTAGCTCGGCGTCCTGCACGGCCTGGCGCACGAGCGCGCGCAGGTCTGCCGGCAGGCGTGTGACGTGCGCGGTGCCGCCTTCCAGCTGCGCCGTGCGCGTGAGTCGATCGGCCGTGCGCAGCACGCGCCGCGCGCCGCGACGCGCCATCGCGAACAGCACGCGGTTCTCGGCCACGACCTCGGCGCCGAGCGCGTGCTCGAGCTCGTCGAGCGCGCCCAGCGCCACGCCCGCAGGGCCACGCAGCTCGTGCGCGACCCGCTCCAGGAACTCGGTTCGAAGATAGCGCGAGCGCTCTTCGCTCTCGCTCATGGACTGCCCTCGAGCAGGCGGTTGGAGGAACCGTTGTCCTCACCCTTCGCGCGTTGCTCGTAGCGCTCGAGCTTGCGGTAGAGCGTGCGGCGGTCGAGCCCGAGCAGCTGCGCGGCGCGCGACTTGTTGTGATCGACCAGGCCGATCACGCGCATGATGTAGCGGCGCTCCAGCTCCTCGAGCGACACGATCTCGTCCGCCTGGTCGGCCGAGACGAGGAAGCGGTCGGCACGATACGCGCGCACCTTCTGCGGCAGGTCGTCGATCGTGACCTGCTCGAAGCGCGCGAGTGCCACCGCACGCTCCATGCAGTTCTCGAGCTCGCGCACGTTGCCCGGCCAGTCGTAGGCGAGCAGGCGCTCGGCGACCTGGGTGGACAGCGCGACCGGCTGGCGGTTGGCGCGCTTGCCGAACTTGTCGAGGAAGTGCGCGGCCAGGCCGAGCACGTCCGCGCCACGCTCGCGCAGCGGTGGCACGTCGATGCGTACCACGTTGATGCGGTAGTAGAGATCCTGGCGGAAGCGGCGGTCGTGCGCCTCGGTCTCGAGGTCGCGGTGCGTGGCCGCCACGATGCGCGCGTCGAACGGGACTTCCTGGTTGCTGCCCACCGGACGCACGGTGCGCTCCTGCAGGGCGCGCAACAGCTTGGGCTGCATCTCGAGCGGCATCTCGCCGATCTCGTCGAGGAACAGCGTGCCGCCCGAGGCCTCCACGAACAGACCCGCGCGCGCCGACTTCGCGTCGGTGAACGCGCCGCGCGCGTGGCCGAACAGCTCGCTCTCCAGCAGTGTCGCGGGCACCGCCGCGCAGTTGATCGCGACGAAGGGTCCGCTGCGGCGCGGGCTGAGCATGTGGATCGCCTTCGCGACCAGCTCCTTGCCGGTGCCGGTCTCCCCCTGGATGAGCACCGAGGCATCGCTGTCCGCCACGCGGGCGACCAGGTCGTGCACACGCTTCATCGCGGGGCTGTCGCCGACCAGCGTGCTGACGGCCTCGCGGTCCACGACGACCTCGCGCAGCTTCTTCACCTCGGTCTGCAGCTCGCCGTGCTTGATCGCGCGGGCGACGCTGAGCGCGAGCAGCTTGGGATCGACCGGCTTGGTGAGGAAGTCGTAGGCGCCCACGCGCATGGCCGCGATCGCGGTCTCGATGCTGCCGTGGCCGGTGACGACGATCACGGGGATGTCGGGACGTACGCCGAGCACACGCTCGGTCAGGTCGATGCCAGACATCTCGTGCATGCCGAGGTCGGTCACGACGGCGTCGAAGTTCTCGGTCGCTACCAGCTCGAGCGCGCTCGCCGGCGAGGTCTTGGTCGTGACCGA
>DASUME010000422.1:0-5538 GCA_036277895.1 Polyangiales bacterium | reverse complement strand
CAGGCCGTCCTTGCCTTCTTCCGTGGTGTGCTCCCAGTTCTGGGTCAGCACCGGCAGCTGCTTGGCGACCTTGGCGGGCGCGATGCGCGACAGCGGCGCGAGCGCCGAGGCGCTGCTTGCGACCACACGCTTGTTCTTCGCGAGCAGCAGCCGCGCGAAGCGCTCGATGAGCGGCACCAGCAGCTCGGGCTTGGCGTCTGCCAGCTCTTGCACCAGGCGCGCGGCCTGGTTGGCCGTGGCCTCGCGATCGTCCTCGAGCGAGAGCGCGTGACGCAAGACGGCTTGCGTGTCGTTGCTGGCGATCAGCTCGTTGGCGAGCGCCTGCACCGCGCTCGGCGCGCGCTCCTTCTTGGCCTCGAGGTCTTCACTCACGGGCGGCGGCGGCTCCGGCTCCGGGCTGGTGGGCTTCGCGGGTACGACCGGCTTGGCGGCCGCAGGAGCTGCGCCTTTGGCCACGAGCGCATCACCCGGCGAGCTCTTCCGATCGGGAGCTGCGTTGGCGCTCGGCTTCTTGTTGGCTTTGGTGGGCGTCATGGCGATTCGCGCGAGCCGGCGGTGCTCGCGTGGGGGTGGGCACCTCGCGCGTTCGCGCCGGCGTCTTCCGTAGTGTGGGCCGTGGGCGCGTCCTCCGCGAGGGCCGAAGCGCGCGGGTCCTCCGCGCGCGAGCAAAGAGAAGCGCGCGGGTTCTCCGCGCGCGAGCGAACTATGGAGCGAGCGTCTGCGTCTAGGGCGGCGATGACCTTGGGGAGCGAAACGTCGTAGCGATAGGCGGTCCCCATGTGGCCCCCGTCGAACTCTTGGTGCTCGACTGCAGCGCCCGCGCTGCGCAAACGGCCCGCCAAAATTCGGGCTCCGAACTGCAAACCATACTCGTCGGATCTACCGGCGTCGAGAAAAACGAGGCGTGCGTCGCTCAACGTTTTCGCCGACTTGGGCTCCGCGAGCACGACCGGATCGGCGGCCAGCCAGCGCTCCCAGCGCGCCGGGATCAGCTCCGCGGAGTAGGGGTCGACGGGCAGCTCGCCGTCGGCGTAAGCGTGCGCGAGCGCGAGCATCTCCAGCGCGTGGAACTCGCTCTGCCCGCGCGGGGGCCGATCGGCCAGCGCGCGCAAGAAGGCCGCCGGGCCGCCGTGCTTTTCGTACACCGGCAGCACCTCGGTGAAGCGCCCGCGCAGCGTGAGCTCGAACGCGCAGTCGCCGGCGTGGCTGGCGATCACCGCGAACCGCTCCGGGCGGTCGAAGCCCATGCGCAGCGCCCCGAAGCCGCCCGACGACTTACCCACGATCGCGCGCGCCTCGCGGCTGGCGATCGTGCGGTAGCGAGCGTCGACGAACGCGAGCACGTCGTCGGCCAGGTAGCGCTGGTAGCTGCCCTGCGCCGGCGCGTCGACGTACTGGCTACCGCCGAGCCGGGTAAAACAATCCGGCAGCACGAGGATGGCCTCACCGCAGCCCCGCGCGAGCAGCTTCTCGTAGCGCTCGAACAGGGTGGGCTCCCAGGGCTTGAAGTTGAGCAGCGAGCTGTTGGTCGCCGCGAAGCCCGGCAACACCATCACCAGCGGATAACGGCGCTCGCTCGTGGCGTAGCTCGGCGGCAGGTAGGCGATCAGCTCGCGCTCGACCGGGTCGCCGAGCGCGTTGCCCGCGAGTGCGGCGCCCCGAAAGCGAACCCGATCCACCGTGCCCTGCAACATTGCGGGGCTGTATTAGCATGCGAGACGGCGGGGTCCCTGTGGGAACCCCTGCATTTACATGCGCTCGACGGTCTGGATGCCGAGCAAGCCGAGCCCGCGCTGCAGCTGGCGCGCGGTCAGCGCACACAACGCGAGCCGGCTCACCCGCTCGGGACCCTCGGCCTTCAGCACCGGACAGGCCTCGAAGAACGCGCTGTACGCCTTCGCGAGCGCGTAGAGGTGGTCGGTCACGAGGTGCGGCAGGCCACTCTCGGCGGCCTGGTGCACCACGTCGCCGAAGCGCACCAGCGTGAGTGCGAGCACCTTCTCCTCGCGCGCCTCCAGCGCGATCGGCCCCTCGGCACTCTCGAGGGCGAGCTCGCCCTTGCGGAAGATGCTGCGCACGCGCGCGTAGGCGTACTGCAGGTACGGGCCCGCGTTGCCCTGGAAGCTGATCATCTTGTCGAAGTCGAACTGGTAGTCGCTGGCCCGGTTCTGGTGCAGGTCGGCGTACTTCACCGCGCCGATGCCCACCGCGCGCGCGAGCGCAGCCAGGTCCTCGACGTCGAGCTTGCCCTCGGCGCGCGCTTCTTCCAGGCGCTGCAGTGCGCGCTGCTCGGCCTCGTCGAGCAGCGACGCGAGCGTGATCGCCTTGCCGCTGGCATCGCGCGTCTTGAGCGGCTTGCCGTCCTTGCCGAGCACGCTGCCGAAGCCGAGGTGCTCCGCGCGTAAGCCGTCGAGCCCCATCAGCCGCGCCACCGCGAACACCTGCTTGAAGTGCAGCGCCTGGCGCATGTCGACCACGTAGATCGCGCGCTGCGCCTGCTGCTCTTCGGCGCGGTAGCGCAGGGTGGCGAGGTCGGTGGTGCTGTAGAGGAACGCGCCGTCTTGCTTCTGGACGATCAGCGGCTCCTTCTGCTTCTTCAGCTCGGGCGCCACGTCCAGCTCGGCGAAGAAGATGCACTTGGCGCCCGCATCGACGGTCACCAGCTTCCGCTCTTCGAGCCGCGCCACCGTGTCCGCGAGGAACGGGTTGTAGAAGCTCTCGCCGTACCAGGTGTCGAACTTCACCTCGAGCCGGTCGTAGACCTTGTTCAGCTCGTGCTTGGTGATGTCGACGAAGCGCTGCCAGAGCGCGGTGTTCTCGGCGTCGCCGCTCTGCAGCTTGGCCAGCTCGGCGCGCGCGGCGCTGGCGAACACCGCGTCCGTCTTGGCGCGCTCACTGGACTGCTTGTAGATGCGCTCCAGCTCGACGATCGGGTCCTGCTCCAGCGCGGCGGCGTCGCCGAACTCGCGCATGCCCACGATCAGCAGGCCGAACTGCGTGCCCCAGTCGCCGAGGTGGTTGTCGCCGATCACGTCGTGGCCGATGAAGCGCAGCAGCTTGATCAGCGCGTCGCCGATGATGGTCGAGCGCAGGTGGCCCACGTGCATCTGCTTGGCGATGTTCGGGCCGGAGAAGTCGACCACCACACGCTCGCTGCGCTCGGCGACCGGTACGCCATCGCGTGCGTGATCGCGCGCCTGCTCGTCGAGCGCGCGGGCGAGCCAGGCCTCAGAGAGGTGCAGGTTGATGAAGCCGGGGCCGGCCACCTCCGCCTTCGCGATCGCGTTGTCCGTGAGGTCCGGCGTGAGCTCGGCGGCAACGTTCTCGGCCAACGCGCGCGGGTTCTGCTTGAGCTGCTTGCTAAGCGGAAGAATGCCGTTGAGCTGGTAGTCCCCATGTTTGGGGTCGGAGGTCGGGCGCAGGGCGGCTTCGGCCTCGAACCCGAGGGCTCGCGCGATCGCCGCGCGTCCGAGACCGTCGAGAAATCGTTCGATGCGCATGGTGGGCTGCCATAGCACGTCGTCCTCGGCCCTACGGGCCCGGGCGCAGCGTGCCGCCGCCCACTTTCTGCACCAAAACCACGTTGCCAACTGCCCGGTGGAGGCGCTACCCTAAGTTTACATCAGCAACATTACCGTGCCGAGCCTGCTCTGGAGGGTTCCGGTGCGGTTTTTTGAGTTTCGGAGCCGCGACGCCCCAGCACCGGAGAGGGCGCCGGCAGCCGCGAGGAGAAGGCGATGTCCCAGCCCATCAATCGGTACAAGGCAGATCTGCGCGATTTCGAGTTCTTGCTGTTCGAGCAGTTCAACATCGAGGAGCTGCTCAAGGATCCGAAGTACGCGGATTGGGGCAAGGAGCAGGTCGAGATGGTGCTCAACGAGGCGTACCGCTTCGTGAAGGAGTACCTCGGTCCGCTCAACGCCGTGGGCGACAAGGAAGGCTGCAAGATCGTCGACGGCCGCGTGGTCGTGCCGACCGGCTTCAAGGCCGCCTGGAAGGCGCTCTACGAGAACGGCTGGAAGGGCATCGCGCAGTCGCCGGATCACGGCGGGCAGGGCGCCCCGAGCCTCTTGCAGCTGTGCGTCGAGGAGATGATCAGCGGCTCCAACACCGCGTTCTCGATGTACCCCGGCCTGACCATCGGCGCGGCCGAGGTGATCGCGCAGGTGGGCACGCCCGAGCAGCACGAGAAGTACTCCTCGAAGATGTTCGTCGGCCAGTGGGGCGGCACGATGTGCCTGACCGAGCCGCACGCCGGCAGCGACGTCGGTGCGGCCACCACCGCGGCCAAGAAGAACGCGGACGGCACGTACAGCATCCGCGGCACCAAGATCTTCATCTCGGGCGGCGACCACGACATGGGCGACAACATCGTCCACCTCGTGCTGGCGCGCATCGAGGGTGCCAAGCCCGGCACCAAGGGGCTGTCGCTGTTCATCGTGCCGCGCCTGCGCCTCGACGGCTCGGACAACGACGTCACCGTGCCGTCCATCGAGCACAAGATGGGCATCAACGGCTCGGCCACCTGTGTGATCAACTTCGGCGACAACGACGCCTGCGTCGGTGAGCTCGTCGGCACGGTCGAGCACCAGGGCATGGCGCAGATGTTCCTGATGATGAACGGCGCGCGCATCGGCGTCGGCCTGCAGGGCCTGGCCTGCGCGTCGTCGGCCTACCTCAACGCGGCCGACTACGCGAAGGATCGCAAGCAGGGCCCGAGCATCCAGAACTTCAAGGATGCCAACGCGCCCAAGGTCAACATCATCGAGCACCCGGACGTGCGTCGCATGTTGATCGAGATGAAGGCGCGCGTGGAGGGCACGCGCGCGCTCGGCGCCAAGCTGACCAACCACATGGAGCTGTCCAAGCACCTCGCGGGCAAGGACGACGCGAAGGCGGGCTACCACCACGGCCAGGTCGAGCTGCTGACGCCGCTCTACAAGAGCTACGGCTCGGACATCGGCTTCGAGGTCTCGGCGCTGGCGATCCAGTCGATGGGCGGCGCGGGCTTCCTCAAGGATCACCCGGTCGAGCAGTACTGCCGCGACTCCAAGATCTTCGCGATCTACGAGGGCACCAACCACATCCAGGCGCTCGATCTCGTCGGCCGCAAGCTGGCGCAGAACGGCGGCGCGAACGTGCGCGCGTTCCTCGGTGACGTGCAGGCGTTCGTGGCTGCGAACAAGGATCACGCGCAGCTGGGTCCGTCGGTGGCGGTGCTCGCCAAGGCGGCCGAGGCCGTCGGCGGCACGGTGATGAAGTTCGTGCAGTGGAACGCGAGCGGCAAGTTCGAGCAGACGCCGCTGGTCGCCAACCGGTTCCTGACCATGATGGCGGAGACCACGATCGGCTGGCTGCTGCTCGACCAGGCGCGCATCGCGCTGAGCAAGCTCGAGGGCGCGACCGGCGCGGACAAGGCGTACTACGAGGGCAAGCGCTTCGCGGCGCAGTACTTCGCGCAGAACTTCCTGCCGAACGTGGTGGGCAACGCCCGCATCATCGCGGCCGAGGATAGCTCGGCCCTTCAGATCCCCGACG
>DASUME010000421.1:0-3152 GCA_036277895.1 Polyangiales bacterium | reverse complement strand
CAACTATCCGCTGACGATCACCGTGGCACCCGGAGCTGCGCTGCAGCTGCGCGTCACGAGTGATCCACGGCGCTTCGACGGCGCTGGTGAGCGCATCCTCGAGCTGCTCGAGCGCGCGCTGCACGCACTCGCGGACGACCGCGACCGCCCGCTCGGCACGCTGCTGTTGGACGCGCATGCACACGAGCTCGCCGCGCGCTGGAACGCGACCGAGGTGGCCTACGAGCCTGCGCCGGTGCACGAGCTGTTCGCCGCGCGCGCTGCCGAGCAGCCCGAGCACACGGCGCTGATCTTCGGCGGTGAGCGGCTCAGCTATCGCGCGCTCGACCAGCGTGCGAACCAGCTCGCGCACGCGCTGCTGCGCATGGGCGTGGGCGCGGACTCGCTGGTCGCGGTTGCGGCCGAGCGCTCGGTCGAGCTGGTGGTCGCGCTGCTCGGCGTGCTCAAGGCGGGCGCTGCGTACGTGCCGATCGATCCTGACTATCCGCTCGATCGCGTGGGCTACATGCTCGCCGATGCCGACGCGCCGGTGCTGCTCAGCCAGTGGCCGGTGGCCTCGCGGCTCGAGCTGATGAGCCAGCCGGCGCAGCTGCTGTGCCTCGACAGCGACCGCGCGCTGCTCGATCGTGAGCCGCGCACGGCGCCGGCCGTGTCCGTGCATGCGCAGCAGCTCGCGTACACCATCTACACCAGCGGCTCGACGGGGCGGCCCAAGGGCGCGGGCAACAGCCATCGTGCGCTGCACAACCGGCTGGCATGGATGCAAGAGCGCTACCGACTGACAGCGGACGATCGCGTATTGCAGAAGACGCCGTTCAGCTTCGATGTCTCGGTGTGGGAGTTCTTCTGGCCGCTGATCACCGGCGCGACGCTGGTGGTCGCGGGGCCCGGCGAGCACCGCGACGCCGAGCGGCTGCAGGCGCTGATCCACGCGCACCAGGTCACCACGCTGCACTTCGTGCCACCGATGCTGGAGGCGTTCCTGGACGGCGCGTCGCGCGAGCAGTGCGCGTCGCTGCGCCGGATCGTGTGCAGCGGCGAGGCGCTCTCCGGCGAGCTCGCGCGGCGCTGCTTTGCGCGCCTGTCGGTCGAGCTGCACAACCTGTACGGCCCGACCGAGGCCGCGATCGACGTCAGCGCATGGCAGTGCCTGCGGGAAGACGCCTCGACGCCGATCGGCCGGCCGATCGCGAACATCCAGCTCTACGTGCTCGATCCGGCGGGGCAGCTGGTGCCGCCGGGGATCGCGGGTGAGCTGTTCATCGGCGGCGTAGGCCTCGCGCGTGGATACCATCGACGCCCCGACCTGACGGCCGAACGCTTCCTCCCGGATCCCTTCGCACGGGTACCCGGAGCGCGGCTCTATCGCACCGGCGACCTGGTGCGGCAGCGCGCCGACGGCGTGCTGGAGTTCCTGGGGCGACTCGATCACCAGGTGAAGATCCGCGGGCTGCGCGTGGAGCTCGGCGAGATCGAAGCGCAGCTGCTGCGTCTCGAAGGCGTGCGCGAGGCGGTCGTGATCGCGCGCGAGCAAGCGCACGGAGGCAAGCAGCTCGTGGGCTACGTGGTCGGCGACACGGATCTGGAAGCCCTGCGCGCTGCGCTGCACGAGCGCTTGCCGGCGTACATGGTGCCGACGCACCTGGTCGCGCTCGAGCGCCTGCCGCTGTCGCCCAACGGCAAGGTCGACCGACGCGCGCTGTCGGCGCCGGAAGCTGCGTCGACCGCGTACGTGGCTCCGCGCGACGAGCGCGAGCAGCTGCTGTGCACGATCTGGCAGGACGTGCTGCACATCGAGCGCGTCGGCGTGGACGACGATTTCTTCGCGCTAGGCGGCGACTCGATCGTCTCGCTGCAGGTGATCGCGCGCGCGGCTCAGCACGGTCTCACGCTGTCGCCGCGCGACCTGTTCGAGGCCCCCACCGTGGCCGGCATCGCGGCACGTGCGCAGCACGGGCAGCTCGAAGCGCCGCCGCAAGAGCGCGTGCCCGACGCGGACCTGTCTGCAGACGAGTGGAACGATCTGTTGCAAGAGCTCGAAGGATGAACCCCGTGTCCGACCGCAAGGCTGCCGCCAACATCGAAGCCGCGTACCCGCTCTCGCCGATGCAGGAGGGCATGCTGTTCCACACACTGCTCGCGCCGCAGTCCGGCATCTACTTGATGCAGAACCGCTACAAGCTGGAGGGCGCGCTCGACACGCGTGCCTTCGTGAGCGCCTGGCGCAAGGTGGTGCAGCGCCATCCGATGCTGCGCACGCGCTTCGTGTGGAAGAACCAGAAGCGGCCGCTGCAGGTGGTGCTCAAGCAAGTGGAGCTGCCCTTCGACGTCGAGGACCTGCGCACGAGCGAGCACCCGGAGGCGCAGATCGAGGCGCTGCTGCGCACGGAGCGAGAGCACGGACTCGACCTGGAGTCGCCGCCCACGCGCTTCCGCCTGCTTCGGCTCGCGGACACGCGCTACGAGTTCATTCACAGCTTCCACCACATCGTGCTCGATGAGTGGTGCACCTCGCTGCTGATGACCGACTTCGTCGCGCTGTACGAGGCCGAGCGTGCAGGGTGCGAGGCCACGCTGCCGCCCGCGCGGCCGTATCGCGACTACATCGAGTGGCTGGGCAAGCGCGACCCGGCCTCGACCGAGGCGTTCTGGCGGCGCTACCTGGACGGCTTCGAGACGCCGACGCCGCTCGGCCTGGAGCTCGCGCATCAGCGCGGAGAAATCGTCGACATCGCGACCCGGCTCGACCGCGGAGCGACGGGTGCGCTCGAGGAGCTCGTGAAGCGCCACCGGCTGACGCTGAACACGATCGTGCAAGGTGCGTGGGCGCTGCTGCTCGCTCGCTATGCGGGCACGCGCGAGGTGGTGTTCGGCGTGACCGTGGCCGGCCGCCCGCCCGAGCTGGTGGGCGTCGACGCGATGGTCGGTCTGTTCATCAACACGCTGCCCCTGCGCGTGCGCACCGACGGCCACCAGCCACTCGTGCCGTGGCTGCGCGCGCTGCTCGCGCAGAACCTCGAGCTGCGCCAGTTCGAGCACACGCCGCTGGTCGACATCCAGCGCTACAGCGCGATCGAGCGTGGGCAGGAGCTGTTCGAGAGCCTGTTCGTGTTCGAGAACGCTCCGATCGATCCGAGCCTGCAGAACGGGGG
>DASUME010000420.1:0-13252 GCA_036277895.1 Polyangiales bacterium | reverse complement strand
GGCGACGGCCGCCCTCAAGCAGATCGGCCGCGACTCGGACCGCGCGATCGGCGACGCGCTCGTGCAGTCGAGCAGCGCACGCCGCGCGGCGCTGTTGCCCGGTCTGCAGCACCCGGATCACACGGCGGCCATCATCGGCTGCCTCGACGACGCGGACCCCGGCGTGCGCGCGCTGGCCGCGGAGGCGCTCGCCCGCGCGGGTGCGGTCAGCGCCACGCCGCAGCTGTTTGCGCTGCTCGAAGATCCGCAGCCGCGTGTGGTGCATGCCGCCACGGCCGCGCTCTCCGCGCTGGGCAACGATCAGACGGAGGGCCTGGCGCTACGCGCGGCGGCATCGGCGATGCCGGAGGTGCGGCGCGCCGGGCTGCGTATCCTCGGCTACTTCGGCTACCCGCGCGCCTTCGACGCCTTTCGCACTGCCCTGTACGAGCGTGACCAGCGCCTGCGCGACGCCGCCGCGGCCGGCCTGGCGATCCTCGACGAGCCGCGAGCACGTCCGCTGCTGATCGAAGCGGCCGGCGAAGCAGACCCCAAGCTGCGTGCGGTCGCAGTGCGTGCACTCGGCCAGGCCGAGCCGAGCGACGAGGCCCTGATCGTGTTGCGCGCGGCCCTCGCCGATGCGGACTCGTGGGTGCGTTACTACGCGTGCCAGGCACTTGGGCGGCTGCGCGTGGAGGCCGCGCTCGACGAGCTCGTGCAGCGGCTGTCGGACCCGGCGGGTCACGTGCGGGTCGCGGCCGTGGAGGCGCTGGCGCACCTGCCGGGCGCGGTGGAGGCACTGCGCAGCTGCGTGGCGAGCGCCGATCCGGACATGCAGCGTGCGGCGTTGCTCGGGCTCGGGCTGCGCGCCGACGTGAGCTCGTTGCCGACCTTCCTGCAGGCGGCGCACAGCGACGACGCGGCCAGCCGGCTGGTCGCGCTCTCCGCGCTGGCCTCGCTGCACGAACCGAGCGCGCTGCAGGCGCTCGCCGCTGCGGCGCGCGACGACGACGAGTCCGTGCGCAGCGCCGCCGTCGGCTACCTGCAAGCCGCCCCCGGCGGCAGCCCGCTGCTGATCGCGCTGCTGGCCGACGGCGTCGAGCGCACGCGCGTCGCGAGCGCGCTCTCCTCGCCGCACGTCGAGCGCGTGTCCTCGTTGCTGCAAGGCCTCGCAGACGCAGACGACGCGCTCGCCACGCTGCTCACCTCGTGCCTGGCCAAGCTCGGCGGCACGCCGGGTCGCGACGGCTTGATCGCTGCGCTGATGCTCGACAACAAGGCCGCGCGTATGGCCGCGGCCCACGCGCTGGCGGCCCTCGGCACGCGCGAAGCGACCGCGGCGCTCGCGCAGTGCGCCGCCAACGATCCAGACCCCGAGCTGCGCCGCGTCGCCGCCCTGCACCTGTCGAGCTGAGACGATGCCCGAGCTCAGCTGTACCCCGCAGGTGTTCGCGATCCTGACCGCGCTGGTCGAGGAGCGCTGCGGGCTGTCGTACACCTTGCGCGATCGCTTGCTGTTCGAGAGCAAGGCCGCCGCGCGCGCCGCGGACGCCGGCTTCGAGTCGATGCTCGATTACTACTACTTCCTCCGCTACGACGACCCGGAGGCACGCGAGCTCAACGCGCTGGTCGAGGCGCTGGTGGTGCAGGAGACGTACTTCTTCCGCGAGCTGGCCGCGCTCGAGGTGGCCGTCGACGAGCTGCTCGCCCCGCGCGTGGCCGCCGGCGCGCGCCCGCGCGTGTGGTGCGCCGCCTGCGCGACCGGTGAAGAGGTACTGACGCTCGCGATGCTGCTCGCCGACCGCAACCTGCTGGGTCATGTCGAGCTGATCGCGAGCGACATCAGCGAGCGCGGGCTCGCGAAGGCGCGCCGCGGCGTGTACAGCAAGCGCGCGCTGCGCAGCACGCCGCACCAGGGCCTGGCCGCACGCTTCCTCGCCGAGCGCGGCACCGAGCTCGTGGCCGACCCCACGCTGCTCGCCAAGATCGACTTCCGCCAGGTCAACCTGCTCGAGCCTCCGGAGCTCGGCGCGTTCGACGTGATCCTGTGCCGCAACGTGCTGATCTACTTCGACGACCGGCGTGTACGCACGGTGGTCGGCCAGCTCGGCGAGATGCTCGTTCCGGATGGCGCGCTGATCGTCGGCGTGTCGGAGTCACTCCTGCGCTTCGGAACCGAGCTACGCTGTGAGGAGCTGCGAGGCAGCTTCTTGTACCGGAAGGCGTCCCGATGACCGTGCGCGTGCTGCTGGTCGACGACTCCGCCTTCGTGCGCAAGGTGCTGCGCGAGGTGCTCGCACGCGATCGCACGCTCGAAGTGGTCGGCCACGCGCGTGATGGCCTGGAGGCGCTGGAGAAGATCGCCGAGCTCGCGCCCGACGTGGTGACGCTCGATCTGATGATGCCGAACCTCGACGGCATCGGCGTGCTCGACGCGCTGCGCGGCCGCCCTGGCCCGGCGGTGGTCGTGGTCAGCACCTCCCCCGCGGACAGCGAGCTGGCGATCCTGGCGCTGGAGCGCGGCGCGGTGGAGATGGTGGAGAAGCCCACCGCGCTGGCCAGCGAGCGGCTGTACGAGCTCGGCGATCAGCTGCTGCTCAAGATCAAGATCGCGGCCTCCGCGAAGCGCCATGCCTCGGTCGCGTTCGCAGCCCTGCCCGCGGTGAAGCCGGCCAAGCACGCGCTGCTGACGATCGGCACCTCCACCGGCGGCCCACAGGCGCTGACCCGGTTGATCGCCGCGCTGCCGGCCGACTTTCCGTTGCCGGTCGCCGTCGCGCTGCACATCCCGGCCGGCTACACCGACTCCTTGGCCCGCCGTCTCAACGAGACGAGCGCACTCGAGGTGGTCGAGGCTTCGCCCGGCATCGACTTGCGCGCAGGGCGCGTGGTGCTCGCGCGCGGCGGCTCGCACCTCAAGCTCAAGAAGCTCGACGGCGCGCTGCTGGGCGTGATCACGCAGGCGCCCATCGATCGCCCTCATCATCCCTCGGTCGACGTGCTGTTCGAGAGCGCCGCCGAGGTGGTGGGCGCCGGCACGCTCGCGCTGGTGATGACCGGCATGGGCAACGACGGGCTCGCCGGCTCGCACGCGCTGCGCAAGGCAGGCGGCATGGTGCTGACCGAGGCCGAGAGCACATGCGTGGTCTACGGCATGCCGCGCGTCATCGACGAGGCGGGCCTGTCCAGCGGGTCCGCCCCGCTGCACCAGCTCGCCGCGCTGCTCGTCGAGCGCGCTTGACGGCGAACGCCCGCCCCTCAATGAGGAGCGGGCGCTCTACGCAGCGATGATCACAACCCGCTGAAGTTGTCGGGGCACAGCGAGCCACCGGCGGCGCCGGGCACCTTCGGCAGCTCCACCACCGCGGTGTCCTCGTCGATCGAGAGCAGGTACTGCACCAGCGCGTCGCGCTTGCCTTCGACCTCGGCCGCGTTCGTCTGCGTGAACAGGTTCGGCGCGAGCGCCTTGCTGTGTGCCTCGAAGTCCTTGCTGAACACGGCCTCCAGCGTGCGCGCGTTGCCAGCGTGCAAGAAGGGAGCGCCCGTGTTCAAGCCGAGCAGCGAGGGAACGTTGTAGCCGATGCCGGCCTTGACGTCGTTCTTGGGATCGTTGTCGCCGTCCTCGTTCGGGCGCAGCACCGCGCCGCCGCCCTGCGCGGGCGTCTTCATGTCAGTGCCGCGCACCTCGGCGATGCCCACGCCGGACTCCGCCTTGTTGAAGGTCTGCACGTTGCGCTCGACGCACTGCACGGACTCGCCCCCGGCGTTGATCACGAGCAGCTGGTCACGTGCATCCGTGGCCGGCAGCAAGTTGGTGGGGAAGCCCGGAGGCACGGCGAACTTGGTGGTCTTGAGCGCGGCGTTGACCGCGACACCCGGCTTGTAGAACAGCTTCGACACCGTCCACTTGTCGCCACCGTGGCAGCCCTGGCACGAACCTTCATGCGCGAACACGTCCGCACCGGCTGCGACCTTGGCCTTGTCGAGGTTCGTGGGCGCGCGCGGCGAGCGCAGCGACTGCACGTACTTCGTGATGTTGATCCAGTCGTCGAGCTGGCTGCCGGCCGACTTCGAGGTGGCGTCCTTGATCAGCTGACCGACCACGACCTTGCCCTCGGCGTCGAAGCCGAGCTTCAGGGGGTTGCTCGGATCGGAGGCGTCGAGCGACGAGCCGTCGAGCTCGGCGAGCTTCAGGCCCGCCGTGTCGATACGGTCGAGGTTGACCGGAGGGTTGCTCTTGGCGAGCACGATCGCGCCCACACCGCCGGAGGTGCCCTTCGTGTTGGCGTCGAAGTCCGCGACCTCTTCACGGTTGGTCGTGTAGTTCAGCAGGCGCGCGTCGTTGTGGTTCTTGGACGCGAAACTGCCATCGAGCGGCACCGACTGACGCGGCCCGCGACCGAAGTACCAGGTCACGTTGTCGGTCAGGCCGTCCTGGTGGCACGACTGGCAGGCGCCCCAGCCCTGGCCGAACAGCGACCAGCGCGCGCGACCGGTGTTGAACAGATCCTTGCCGAGCAAGATGTGCTCCTCCTCGGAGCCCTTCGCGGGCTGACCCGTGGTGGGCGTGACGCTAGGCGCTTCCACGCCGCCGACGATGCCCTGCGTGTTGAAGTCGAGCGCGCTCAGGTTGCGCGTGATGTCGTTGGCGACGAACGCCAGCTTCTTCTCGCCGATCGCAATGCCGATCGGGCCCTTGCCGCCGAAGCCCGCCTTGATGCCGGCCGGGTTCAGGTTGAGGAAGGGCGAGGTGCTCGCACCGACCTCCGCGAGCTTGCCCGTGCTGGCGTCGAACACCACGCGGAAGGCGGCGTCGATGCCGTTCGCCGTCACGTAGCCCACGCCCGTGCGCGGCACGAAGTCGAGGTCATCGGCGAACAGCGGGAAGCGCTGCGCAGCCTGCGCGACGCCCGCCTTGGCGTAGAAGTCGAAGAACGCCTTGTTCAGGTTGCGCGCCGAGTCCGGCACTTCCTTGTTGTTCACGATGTCGACCACCGAGATGACCGGCGAGGTCGCAGCGCGGAAGCTCGCCACGTCCTGGCACACCGGCGTCTTGCCGAACGCGACCACGTCGCAGACCGGATCGACCAGGTTGAGCGGCGCGCAGTCGGCGACCGTGGTGCACGCCGTGGTGGTCGCCTTGAGGCCCTCGGGCCCCTCCGGCGCCGCGCACACCGAGACCACGTACGCGTAGTTGCCGTTGACCGTGATCGACTGCAGCTGGTTCGGGAAACAACCGGGCGTGTTGTTGCCCGAGTCCTTGAAGCCGATGTCCTGCAGCGGCGCGAGGTTGATCGTGCTGACCTCCCCGGTCGCGACCTTCACCGCGTACACGATGCCCGCGCGGTTGACGTCCGCGTTCAGGCCGTCCGGCTGCAGCTCGGCGATCTGCTGCGAGTAGAACTCGTTGATCAGCAGCGTCTCGTCCGCGTCATCCGTGTCGAGATCGTTGGTGACCGTCAGCGAGCGCGGGTGCGCGAGCGCAGGCCGGCCCTTGACGTTGCCGAGGTAGCCCGTCTTCGCGAGCGCCGCGTTCAGATCGACGGTGCTGATCACGGTCAGCGTCTGCGTGTCGACCACGCTGACGTCGCCGTTCGCCCAGTTGGCCACGTAGGCGGTGCGGCCGGTGGGGCTGAGCGCGAGCGAGGTCGGCTCCGAGCCGACCTGCACCGTCCCGTCCACCACGGCTTCGCCCTTGATGTTCTTGACGCGCACGAGCTTCTGCTCCTTGCGCAGCACCACGAACGCGGTGTTGTCATCAGGCCCGATCGCGACCTGCCAGGGCTCCGACCCGACGCCGAGCTGAACTTCGCAGCTCGGCTCCGTAACGGCATTCTTGCCTTCCTCGTACTTCACCTTGAGCACGCTGAGCGTGCCCACGTCGCGGTTCACCACCGCGACCACACTCTCGTCCGCAGAGAGCGCCAGCGCGGCACCGCGGCTCGGCTTGGTGAGCACCGGGCCCGTGTAGCCCGCGTCGGGGTTGCTCGGCGCGGTAATCGGGCCGGCGCCAGCGTCTTGGTTGATCTGGCCCGGGGTCTGGCGCTGATCCTTCGGCTCGTCGAGCTCTACATCTTCACAAGCGACGAGGCTCGCCGCGAGCGTCGCCGCAGCGACCGTTCTCAGAATACGCATGGTGTCTCCGTTACCGCGCGCGGTTGGGCGCGCTGCGGAGACCCCTTGAGCAACCGATATGCCGCGGGCCTCGAAACGGAGAGACCCCAGAAAACCCCGCATATTATGCGTGTGCGGGGCTCGCTGGGGTCTTGTCGCAGTGGGCACGGCCGGGCACGTGCCCGGCCGGAGACTTCACTTCTCGGTGGCCTCTTCGACCTTGTCGCCGGTGTCCTCGACGGCTTCCTCGGTCGCGTTGCTGGCGTCGCGGCCCGCCTCGTCGATCTCCTCACCGGCGGACTCCATCTTCCCCTCTCCGTGCTCCGCCTTCTTCTTGCAGGCAGCGGCGCCCAGCAAAAGGCTCGACGCGATCACCAACTGTACGATCCAGGCTTTCTTCATGGGCTTTGCTCTCCTGATGAGTACGAATTCGCGGGCACAGGCCTTCACGGACGTCGCGTCAAGTAATCGCGCGGCATGCCGATGAAAAGTGCTCGTCCCCCGCTTCACACTCTCCCCATACCCATTCTCGGCTGCCGACACAACTGCTCGCTGCTGCTCGGGAGCCAGCGCCCTTGCGAGGAGGGCCGAGCCGCGTTAGGTGAGCCGACCCCTGAGCGAGGAGACCCAGCGAGATGACCAACCGTTCATTCCGCATCAAGTCCGCCTGGCTGAGCTTGGTCGTCGCCACTTCCTTTGCGTGCGGATCAGTTCAAGCCCAGGACCCCCTGGCCGAGCTCGTCGGCGACGGCGGTGAGCCCGAAGAGACGTACGCACGCGACTCGCCGCGCGCCTCGATCGTGCACTTCCTCTCGCTCGCTCGCTCGGGCGACTACGAAGCCGCCGCCGGCTACCTAGAGACCCTGCCCGCCGACGCGGCGGAGGCCCCGGAGCTCGCACGCAAGCTGCAGGCGGTGCTCGATCGCCGGGTGTGGGTCGAGGTGGAGGCGCTGTCGCCGCTGTCCACCGGCAACACCGAGGACGGGCTGCCCGCCAACACCGACGAGGTCGGGCAGATCGAGAACGAGCGCGCCGTGCCCGAGCCGGTGCGCATCGTGCGCCGCCGCCACGACAAGGACTTCGTGTGGCTGTTCTCGCGCGGCACCGTGAGCCGGATCGACACCTGGTACGCCGCGCTCGATGACAAGTGGCTGCTCGAGCACATCCCGCCGGTGCTGCTGCGCACCGGCCCGCGCTCGCTGATGTGGTGGCAGTGGCTCGCGCTGCCGGCGTTGATCCTCGCGAGCTGGGGCCTGGCGCTGTTGCTGAGCGCGATCAGCACGCGCGTGATGGCCTGGTTCGCGGCGCGCAGCCGGGTGTCCTGGGACGACGTGCTGGTGCAGCGGCTGCGCAAGCCGGTCGCGCTCTGGTGGGCGCTGGCCGTGATCTACTGCTGCCTGCCGTTCCTTGCGCTCTACGCGCCGGCCGAGAGGTTCGTGCTGGCGATGTTGAAGACGCTGTTCTTCGTCGGCTTCTTCTTCGCCCTGTCCGGCATCATCGACGTGGCCGCGGACAGCATCCTGCGCTCGTCGTGGTCCGCCGTTCGTCAGACCTCGGGCTCGCTGATCTCGCTCGGCTCACGCTTGATCAAGGCCGCGCTGACCGCGATCGCGGTGGTCGCGATCCTGTCTCAGCTCGGCTTCCCGATCGCGAGCGTGCTCGCCGGCCTCGGTGTCGGCGGCCTGGCGCTCGCGCTGGCCGCGCAGAAGACGGTCGAGAACCTGTTCGGCGCGTTCTCGATCGGCGCCGATCAACCGTTCCGCGAGGGCGACCTGGTCAAGGTCGGCGACTTCACCGGCACCTGCGAGCTGATCGGGCTGCGCTCGACCCGCTTCCGCACGCCGGATCGCACCGTGATCAGCATCCCCAACGGCAAGCTCGCCGAGATGCAGCTCGAGACCTACGCGCGCCGCGATCGACTGCGCTTCGCGATCACGCTCGGGCTCGTGCGCACCAGCAGCGCCGCGCAAGTGCGCGCGGTGATCACCGGCGTCAAGCAGCTGCTCGACGGGCAGCACAAGCTCTACCCGGGCTCGGCCGCGGTGCGCTTCGAGAAGTACGGCCCGTCATCGCTCGACCTCAGCGTGGAGGCCTACATCGACACGCGCGACTGGGGCGAATTTGCAAACATCCGCCAGGAGCTGCTGCTGCGCATCATGGAGATCGTGGAAGGCGCGGGCACGGCGCTCGCGTTGCAAGCAGCGCACGTGCAGCTGATCCAGCCCTCGCCGGGCCTCGAGCTGCAGAACGGACCCGGGCACGAGCAGATCGAGCGGGTCAGCAACCCGCGCATGAGCTAAGCCCACGGGGTGGAGTCTTCATGCTCAGAGTAACTGCGGCAGCGCTGCTCGCGATCGTCGCGGGCTGTAGCGATGCCAAGGTCGTGCGCTCCGACGAGCTGCTGCGCCCCGAGGGCCTGCAGGCGGCGCTGGAGAACCCGATCATCGACTGCCAGGCCGCCGCGCAAGACTGCACCGACGGCGCGGCCGACTTCGACGCGCGCATCGCCTGCAACGACGAGCTCGTGGTCTGCCTGCGCGACGCCGCCAAGCGCGCGCAAGACATCGCGCAGCTGGTGGAGGCGTGCCGCGAGGACGGCCGCGTGTGCCTGCAGGACGGCACCGACGAAGACCTCTGCCGTGACAACTACGACCTGTGCACCGATGCGGCGCTGGCCAGCGACGCCGGCATCATCGCGGACGCAGGCGCGGCGGTCGACAGCGGCGTGACCGGCCCGAGCGTGCCCGGCTTGCCCACTGTCGACGGCGGGCTGGACAACCTGCCGGCTCCGCTCAAGTGCACCATCGAGCTGCGCCTGTGCGTCGCGATCGATCTCAGCGCGGCCTTCCAGTGCGCGGACACCGCGCGCCTCTGCCTGCAGCTACCGTAAGCTCTGGCGCCAGAACTTGCCGAACGCGCTGGCTGCGGGCAGCTGCGCATCGAGCAGCTCACGGTCGGGCTCGCGGCGCTGCGCCTCTTCCCACAGCTCCTCGAAGATCCAGCGCGTGGCGCCGATCTCGAGCGAAGGGAAGGCGCCGTCGGGTACCTCGCCGGTGCCCACGATCGCGAGCTGCTCCCACAGCTCCTTGGTCGCGCGCGTCCACACGCGCTCGCTCTCCTTGCCGCGCAGGCCCGCGTGGCGGCGCAGGTCCTTGCTCGACTGCGGCGAGTCGTCCTCCAGCACCTGCAAGATCTCACTCGCCTCGCGCGAGCGCTCGGCCTGCCAGGGTCTGCGTGTGGACAGCATCGACCCGAACAGCGCGTGCGAGAAGAACACCGCGCGCCCGCGGAACCACTTCGAGTAGACCACCCGGCGGCCGCGCGCGATCTGCTCGCGCAGGATCCACACCGAGGACACGCGCGGATCCGCGTCGGCATCCCAGGCCCAGTGCATCTCGCTGCGCGGATAGAGCACGCTCCAGATCGAGGGGATCTCGGGGCGGCTCGCGATCGGGTACACGAGCAGCGCGCCTAGCCGTTCGATGGCGGTGACTACTTTTGCTTCTTCTCCCGCACGCGCCATCGCTCTCGAGTTTGCCAACTTCGGCGCCAAAAGGAAGGCTGTTCCCGTGCCCTGGTCGGATTGGCGTTCGCGCACGTTTGGCGCATCTCGCTGGCTGCTCGCGCCCGAGCGGCGCTGGCTGCTGTTCCTCGCACTCGCCGTCGCCGGGCTGGCGACCTTCTTCGAGCTGGCCGACGAGATGATCGAGGACGAGGAGCTGCTGGCCTACGACCGGCAGGTGCTCGCGTACTTGCGCACCTGGCGCACGCCGATGCTGACCATGCGCGCGATCGACATCACCGCCCTCGGCTCGCTGACCGTGCTCTGCCTCGGCTCGCTGAGCGCCGTGGTCGCGCTCTGGCGCATGCGCGACTACCGCGGCTGCGCGCAATTCACGCTGACGATGGCCGGCGTGATGCTCTGGACATTCTTGACCAAGACCTGGTTCGCGCGCGAGCGGCCGGACATCGCGCATCGCCTGCTCGACGTCCAGGGCTACTCGTTCCCGAGCGGCCACTCGTCCGGCTCGTCGGCGCTGTTCGTCGGGCTGGCGCTGGTGTTCATGGCGCACGTCGAGACGATCGCGAACCGCGCCTGGCTGCTGATCTCGTGCTGCGCTCTGGCGCTGCTGATCGGCTTCACGCGCGCGTACCTCGGCGTGCACTACCCGAGCGACGTCGCCAGCGGCCTGGCGTTCGGCAGCGCGTGGGCGCTGTTGATCGCGGCCCTGTTCGAGCTCAGGCCCCGATCGGACGGACCTCGATCGCCAGCTTCGGATCGAGCTCCCCGTACAGATGCGGAAACTCTTCGCCGTTGAACGAGCGCTCGAACTTCAGCGCGGCGCCGAGATCGTCCGCGCGCAGGCTGATCAACAGCAGGTCTTCCTGACCCGAGAAGTGGCGCAGCAGCACGCCGCTGACCTGGCTCTGGCGCGAGAAGTGGATGAAGCCATCGCGCAGGTCGTGCTGGCTGCCGCGGTAGATGCCCGCGCGTACGGCCGCTTCCCACTCTTCGCGGGGCGCGATCTTGTAGATGACCTCGCTCATCGCCTCAAAGTATCACGCGTACGGCGCTCGCGACTTGCTTGGCTTTGTCGCGCGCCTCGGCGA
Source organism: Polyangiales bacterium (assembly GCA_036277895.1). Classification (GTDB taxonomy): domain Bacteria; phylum Myxococcota_A; class Polyangia; order Polyangiales; family DASUME01; genus DASUME01. Next base: position 2,548 of record DASUME010000420.1, on the reverse strand, counting down.
TCGTCGCACCGCGTGCGAGCGCCACCCCGAGCCTGCGCTGCCCACGTAGGGTGGGCTTGCCGAACAGGCGCAGGCTCGTGTCGGGCATCGCCAACGCCGCGTCGTCGATTTCGTAAGCCAGCGCATCGCTGTGGCCCTCGCCGAGCACCACGTACGACGCACTCGCACCGTGCTGGCGGATGTTCGGGATCGGCAGGCCCAGGATCGCGCGCACATGGAGCGCGAACTCGCTCAGGTCCTGCGAGATCATCGTCACCATGCCGGTGTCGTGTGGGCGCGGCGAGACCTCGCTGAAGATCACCTCGTCGCCCTTCACGAACAGCTCCACGCCAAACAGACCGCGCCCACCGAGCTCGTCGGTGACGGCCTTGGCGATGCGCTCCGCCTCGCGGTACGCGACCTCGCTCATCGCCTGCGGCTGCCAGCTCTCGTGGTAGTCGCCGAACACCTGGCGGTGCCCGATCGGGCTACAGAACGAGGTACCGCCCGCGTGGCGCACGGTCAGCAGCGTGATCTCGTAGTCGAAGTCGACGAAGCCCTCGACGATCACCTTGCCCGCGCCGGTGCGCCCGTTCTCCTGCGCGTACTTGTACGCGCGGTCCGCGGTCTCGCGATCGCGCACCAGACTCTGGCCCTTGCCGGACGAGCTCATGATCGGCTTGACCACACACGGGAAGCCCACCTTCTCCAGCGCGGCCAGGTACTCGTCCTTATCGCTCGCGAACGCATACGGCGAGGTGCGGAGCCCGAGCTGCTCGGCGACCAGGCGCCGGATGCCCTCGCGGTTCATGGTCAGGTGCGTGGCGCGCGCGGTGGGGATGACGTGGAAGCCCTCCTGCTCTAGCTCGAGCAACGTCGCGGTCGCGATCGCCTCCAGCTCCGGCACGATGAAGTCCGGCTTCTCCTCCAGGACCACACGCCGCAGCGCGCTGGCATCGGTCATCGTGATCACGTGCGAGCGATGCGCGACCTGCATCGCCGGCGCCTGCGCGTAGCGGTCGACGGCGATCACGGTCACGCCCAGGCGCTGCGCCTCCAGGGCGACCTCTTTGCCGAGCTCCCCGGATCCGAGGAGCAGCAACTTCAGCTCTGACGAAGTGGCGGGGGTACCGAAGCGGATCATCGTTCTCTCCTGCGAGTGCCCCGCTATTACACCAAGGCAGGCGCGGCGGCATCCCGCCGTGGGAGCAAGCCCGCTGTCGATCGCTTGCCCGCGCGATGGATCGCGCGCCGCCGTGCTCACGCGTGCGCCACACGCGAGCCGTCTCCATCTCTGAAGTGCCTGAATTCACGCGGCGATTGCGGCACTTTTTGGGAGCGGCCGCGCGCCGTGCTCGTGCAAGCTGGTCCGGCATCCGGTGCGCAGACGCGGCGCCGTTGCGTTCACGAGCGGGGGATTCACATGTCGGTCAATCGTGCGGGCCTGTCGGCCCTGCTGCACGCGTGCGTACTCGTCTGCGCGGGCTGCCCTTCGGACGACGATGACGGCACGCGCGATGCGGTCGACGCGATGGTTCCCGACGAGGCCAGCACCGACGCGGACGTAGCCGACAGCGGGCCCCCGGCGCTGACGTGTCCCGGTGGCTGTGCGATCGACAACGCGTGCATCCCGAACGGCGTGGTGAACCCGGGAAATCCCTGCCAGCTCTGTACGAGCGCGCTCGCGAGCATGGCGTGGAGCGCGAACGACGGCGTGCGCTGCGACGACGGCGCCTTCTGCACGACCGACGACCTCTGCAACGGCGGCAGCTGTGGAGGCGCGGCGCGCTCGTGTGATGACCACGTCGCCTGCAACGGCGCCGAGCTGTGCGACGACCAGCGCGACCTGTGCCTGGTGAGCGCCGGCATGTGTGAGAGCGGCCAGCTGTGCGACGCCGTCAGCGGCGGCTGCGTGCAGCTCGACGTCTGTCCCGGCTGCTTGATCGACGACATCTGCTACGGCGACGGCCAGCGTAACCCCGCCAATTCCTGCCTGGCTTGTGTGGCGCAGAGCTCGAACACCGCCTGGAGCAACGTCGAGGGCGCGGCCTGCGACGACGGGCTGTTCTGCACGGTGGGCGAGACCTGCATGGGCGGCGCATGCCTCGGCCTGGGCGCGCGCCGCTGCAACGACGGCGTGGCCTGCAACGGCCTGGAGACCTGCGACGAGGCCGCCGACCGCTGCACCCAGGCGCTGGTCACGTGCAGCGGCGGACAGCTGTGCGACGTCGCGGGCGATCGCTGCATCACCCGCTGCGACGGCTGCGTGGTCGGCGGCGTCTGCTACGCGAACGGCACGCGCAGCCCGCTCAACCAGTGTCAGCTCTGCGACGTGGCGCGCTCCCGCAGCGCGTTCGTGCCCAACGACGGCGCGAGCTGCGACGACGGCGCCTTCTGCACGCGCTACGACACCTGCACGGCGTCGCGCTGCGTCGGCGACAGCGCGAGCTTCTGCGACGACAACGTACGCTGCAACGGCGTCGAGACCTGCGACGAGCAGAACGACCGCTGCACCACGGGTACCAGCACGTGTCCCTCCGGGCAGGCCTGCCAGGCGGGCACCGACCAG
>DASUME010000419.1:0-4676 GCA_036277895.1 Polyangiales bacterium | reverse complement strand
GAGCCCACCCACTCGATCCTGGTGATCGAGGACGATCCCGCACACGCCGAGGCGATGCGGCGCGCGCTGTCGACGGTGGCGCATCGCTACAACGTGCGCGTGCTGGAGTCGCTGAACGAGGCGCGCCAGGCGCTGGCCGAGGGCGCGCCGGACCTGGTGCTCGCCGACCTGCACCTCGCCGATGGCATCTCGCTGGAGCTGCTGCCCGCACCCGGCGAGCACGCACGGCTACCGCTGCTGGTGCTGACCAGCCACGGCGACGAGCGCACCGCGGTGGCCGCGATCCGCGCCGGTGCGCTCGACTACGTGGTCAAGTCCGCCGAGACGTTCCGCGACCTACCGCGCATCATCGAGCGCGCGCTGCGCGAGTGGCGGCTGACGGTCGAGCGCAGCACCACGCAGCGTGCGCTGGAGGAGAGCGTCGAGCGCTTTCGGGTGCTGTTCTCGGCCGCGCCGGATGCGTTCTTCCTGTTCGCGCGCGGCGGCCAGTTGCTCGACTGCAACGTGGCCGCGGAGACGATGATCGGCGAGACCCGAGTGGAGCTGCTCGGTCGCTCGGCGGAGACGCTCGGCTTTCCGCCTGGCGGTGGACCCGAGCCGCAGCGCCTGTCGCTCGCGCGCGCCGGCGCCGAGCCGCGGGAGGTCGAGCTGCGCACCTCTCCGGTTCAGCTCGATGGCCACCCGGTCTGGTTCGTCACCGTGCGCGACGTCTCCGCGCGCGTGCGCAGCGAGCGCGCGCAGCGGCGGCTGGAAGAACAGCTGCATCAGGCCGCGAAGATGGACGCGATCGGTCGGCTCGCGGGCGGCATCGCGCACGACTTCAACAACATGCTGACCGCGATCTCGGGTTACGCCGAGCTGCTGCTCTACGACGAGGCGCCCGGCTCGCTGCGTGCGCCGAGCTTGAACGAGATCCTGAACGCGGCGCGCAGCGCGTCGAGCCTCACCTCGCAGCTGCTCGCGTTCAGCCGCAAGCAGCTGATCGAGCCGCTGGTGCTCGACCTGAATGCGCAAGTCGAGCGCAACACGCGCATGCTGGAGCGGCTGATCGGCGAGGACGTGGCGCTGTCGTTCGCGCCCGGCGCCGGGCCGCTGCGCGTGAAGATGGATCCGAACCAGCTGCAGCAGGTGCTGATCAACCTGGCCGTCAACGCGCGCGATGCGATGCCCAAGGGCGGGCAGCTGCGCGTGCGTACGGACAGCGCGCAGGTGGAGGCCGAGGAGCGCGCCGCACGGCTGGGTCTGGCGAGCCCGGAGGCCACACCGAACGAGTTCGTGCGGCTGATCGTCGAGGACGACGGCACCGGCATGTCGGCGGACACGCTGGCGCGCCTGTTCGAGCCGTTCTTCACCACCAAGGAGCGCTCGCGCGGCACCGGCCTCGGGCTGTCGATCATCTACGGCATCGTGAAGCAGAACGGCGGCTTCATCGTGGTCAGCAGCGAGCTCGGCACGGGCAGCCGCTTCGAGATCTACCTGCCGCGGGTGTGGGACGGAGTCGCGGAGCCGAGCGATCCTCCGGCGGCGCAGCGTGGTCCGCGCGGCAACGCGCGCGTGCTGCTGGTGGAGGATGAAGACGCGGTGCGCGCGGTGACCACCCGCTTCCTGGAGCATGCGGGCTATCGCGTGACGGCGGTCAGCCGCGGCAGCGAGGCGCTCGCGATCGTGCGCGCCCGCCCGCGCTTCGATCTGCTGGTGACCGACGTGGTGCTACCCGAGCAAAACGGCCGCAAGGTGTACGAAGAGCTGCGCGAGCTGTTGCCGGCGCTGCGCGTGCTCTACATCTCCGGCTACGACGAAGACGTGATCGCGCGCCACGGCGTGCTCGACCCGTCGATCCACTTCCTGCCCAAGCCGTTCAGCCAAGAGCAGCTGGCCCGCAAGGTCGAAGAGGCGCTGCGTTAGAAGCCGACGACCGGCGGGCCTGCATCCGTCACCACGGAGGGCGGCACGATCGGCGGATTGACGCCGTCGCAAAGCGGAGTGCCGCTCGTGCCGTCGAGCGCGATGCGGTAGGCCTCGCCGCTGTCGGCGCCGAGTACGCCGCGCTGGTCGTGGTCGACGATCACCGCGCAGGTGCGCTCGGTGGCGCGGCCGCTGCCGTCCGTGACGCGCACGCCGAGCTTGTACACGCGGCCGTCCTTCGGGCCCTGGCGCTCGCTGCGCACCTGCACGCGCTGGCAGCCGTCGAACACGATGTCCGGCGCGTGGTGGCCGTCGCCGATGCTGTCGATCGGCTCGTCGCTGCTGGCCCAGCTGAACTCGGCGCGCAGGTCCGGATCACAGGAGTCGAAGCTACCGATGCAGTCCTCGACCGTGATCGTGTGCAGCTTGTGGTTCGGCGGCCAGAGGTTGATCGTGCGCGGCGTGAGCGTGGGGACGGCGGCGCCCGCGACGGTCAGCGTCGAGCTGCACGCGACGGTGCCGTTGGAGCGCGTCACGACCACCGTCTGGGTACCGGCCTGATCGAGGAACACGTCGTCGGCCAGCAGCGTGTACGCGCCGCAGTCGTCGGTGACGTAGAGCGGGGGCACGGCCTCGCCGCACTGCACCGTCCGTGGCTGACCGCACAACCACGCGCCCACGGGCGCCTTGGTGGGCGAATCGACACACACGGCCTGCACGTCCTGCGTGCGCAGCCCGGTCGCCCCCGAGTCACCCCCGCACGCGACGAGCAGGGCGAATGCACAACCTGTCCTGAGCTTCATGCCCATGTCGTGGCGCGAGCTCTGGATTCGGTTGAAACAATCAGCGCAGGCGTGCACGTACTTGGGCCGAAAAGCGGCCTTGCGGGTAGCGTGCGAGGTAGCGCTCGAGCAGCGGGCGAGCCGCCTCGGGGGTGCTCAGCTGAGCGGCCGCAAACAGCGCATTTTCGCCGCTCGCGAGCTCGGGATAGCGCTTGGCCACGGTGAGGTAGGCCGCGATCGCGGCGGACTGGTGGCGCTCGCGCAGCGCCAGCTCGGCGCGCAGGGTGCCGGCCTCGGCGCGGTCGTGCGGGGTGCGGGCGGCGGCCTCGGCCTCCCCGAGCAGGCGCCGCGTCTCGTCGAGCGCGTCGCGCGCCAGGGCGGCCCGCGCCTGCGAGAGGTAGTCCGTGCTCGCCTCCACGGGTCGCGGAGCCTCCGCCACGGGTCGCGGAGCCTCCGCCACGGATCGCGCGCGCGCTCGCTTCGCGCGTGCACGCTCGACCGGCGCGGCCTGCTCGACGGGTGCCGCTTCGACGGGCGCAGCCTCGACGGGCGCGGCTTCGATCGGCGCCGCTGCGATCGCCGCAACGACAGGCTTCCGCTCGTAGCGCTCGCCCGCGTGCAGATCGGCCAGCTGCCGATCCCCAGCCAGGACACGTACGTGCCCATGGCGTACGACCACCCGCTCCGCATCGACGTGGAACGACGTTCCAAGGACGAGCGCGCGAAAGTGCGCCGTCTGCACCACGAACGGCGCGTGCGGCCGCGGATCGACCTCGACCTCCAAGGCGCCACGCGCGAGCGTCAGCGTCGCGGTGCTCTCGTCGAAGCGCACGCGCGCATCGCGCAGCGTCACCGATGCGTGCGCGAACGCGTGTGTGCCCGCGCCCTCGACCCACGTAGCCGAAGGCCATGCGTAGAACACGAGCGCCGCCGCGGCCACCGCCACGCCCGCGAGCGAGCGACCCAGCCAGCTTCGGCGCGGCTCGCGGACCTGGTTCGCGCTCACGAACGCGCCCGCGATCGCACGTTCGCGTGCGGCCGCGCTCAGCTCCGTCGGGGCGGCGCGCACCAGCTCGCCCAGCACGCGCGACATCCCGTGCAGCCCGCGGCAGTCCGCGCACTCTCCCAAATGCTGCTCGAGCGAGAGGCGCTGCGCCTCGCTCAGCGCAGCCCGGCTCTGCCCCAACCAGGCCTCGGTCTCGTGGCACGGCCGCGTCATGGTCCCTCCATGGCTTCCAGCAGCCCGCGCGCGCGCGGATCCTTGCTCAGCCGTGCATGTAGCTTGCGGCGCGCCCACATCACGCGCGACTTGGTGGTCGACAGTCCGCTGTCCATCAAGGCCGCGACCTCCTCCATCGAGCGCTGCTCGACCTGGAACAGCACGAAGGCGGTGCGGTGCTTCGGGTCCAGGTGATCGAGGTGCTCGTAGAGCACACGCAGCTGCGTGCGCGCCTCCAAGGCCTCCAGCGGCCGCGCGCCCGTCGCCGACAGTCCACCCTCGATCAGCTCCAGGCTCACGCGCCGCTTTTGCGCGGGGTGCTTGAGGTGGTGGAGCGCCGTGCGCACGGCGATGCGCGTGAGCCAGGTGCGCACGGATGCCTCGCTGCGGAACGTGGGGAACGCTCGGATCGCTTGTTCGAGGGTGCTCTGCAGCATGTCTTCCAGCTCCGAGCTCGGACCGAGCACGCGCGCGAGCACACGCTCCAGGTACGGGGACTCCGCACGGAAGACGCGCTCGAGCGCGGCCCGCTCGCCGCGACGACAGCCGTCCACCACGCTCGACGGGTAGCCGTCGCGTGCTGATCCGATCGCGTGCTCCGAGCTCACCTGGGGTAGTGTGGAAGCAGGTGGCGGAACGGTTGAAGGTCTTTTTCGCGTCGGCCGGGCTCGCCTTGCTCGGCCTGGCGAACGGCGTGCGCGCGGACACGCTGGTGCTCTACGAGCGGCCAGATCTGCGGCCCGCCCTGTGTTCCGCGTTACGCATCCAGC
>DASUME010000418.1:0-4078 GCA_036277895.1 Polyangiales bacterium | reverse complement strand
GATCAGCCTTCGACTCCGAGCCAGGAGTGCGACGTCCTCAAGCTCGACGAGGACGTGTTCACGCTCAGCTGCCACGATCAAGACTGGCAGATCTCGGGGACCGCCGTCGGACTGCAAGGAGCCGGGCTCCGTCTCGCACTCTACGACGACAAGCTCGACGACGACGAGACGAACGCGGAGGCCGCGCACAGCCAGGTCGACGTGGTGAGCGCCGGCAAGTTCGTGTTCCCGCGCGAGCTGTCCGACGACGTCAACTGGCGCGTCGCGGTCGTGCAGCAACCGACCTCCCCGCGACAGGATTGTACGGTCACGAACGGCGAGGGCTTCGCCAGTGACGCCGACTACCGCGACGTGCACGTCGAGTGCGTCACCCGTCAGTACACCTTCGGCAGCGTGGTAGTCGGTCTGAAGGGCACGGGGCTCGTGATCGAGGGCAACGGTGGCCAGCGGATCACGCTGACCCCCGGCGAGTTCCTGGACTCGGCGCTGTTCCCCGACGGCCTGGAGTTCGAGGTGAAGATCGTCCAGCAGCCCACGTCGCCCGCTCAGCTGTGTGTGATCCAGAACGGCAAGGGCAAGATCGACGGCGCCAACTGGATCTTCACGGTGGTCTGCGACGCGGCCGGCAACCTACGCATCTCGGAGGTGGGCTCGTGCCCGTTCTCCAACTCGTCGTGCTGGTTCGAGGTCATCAACATCGGCGCCATGCCCGAGCAGCTCTCGTTCTACAAGTTCCGCACCTCGGCGTTGTCTCCCACGGGCTTCACACCTTCGCGTGTGTTCGCGATGCCGCAGATCACGATCCCGCAGTTCAGCACTGTGATCGTGCAGGGTAAGGTCCCGGGCTCGATGGCGGACGGCTCCGGCGTGTTCCACGTCGCAGATGGTCCGCTCGTGCCGTGGTGGGGCTCGGACGGCTTCCTCGAGCTGCTCAACCCGTCCGGCGCCACCACCAGCTTCATTCGCTGGGGCAGCAACACCATCGAGCCGACGACCGGCGGCACATACGCCGGGGGTGCCGCGCCTGCCCTGCCCAAGGGGGCAGCAGCCTACGGCTACTCGCTCCAGCACGTGTTCGAGGTGGTCCCGGGCACGCCCACCGGCTCTTCCTTCAAGCTGCGTGCGTTCTCGACCTACGGCGGCCCAAACGATCTCACCGCCGACGCCGACGCCGACGCCGACGGCATCCCCGACAGCGCCGAGATCCCCGGCGGCACCATCGCAGGCCTGAGCATGTACGCGTACGGCGCTCGCACCGGTCGCAAGGACATCTTCGTCGAGATCGATCGCATGGCCGGCGAAGATCCGGCGACGCTGCCTCGCAAGGAAGCGCTGGACAAGGTGGTGCAGGCCTTCGAGCGCAAGAACATCTTCGTGCACTTCGACGTCGGCGACCTCTACTCGAAGGTGGTCGACCCCGCTGCCTACAACCTCGGCGGCGGCAACGAGGTCCCGTTCGCATCCGCGGTCGCGCTCGCGCCCAAGGACTCGGCGATCAAGAACTTCTACGACATCAAGGCCGCGAACATGGCCGCCAACCGGCGCATGGTCTTCTACTACCAGCTGTTCGCGTGGTCGCAGCAGAAGGACGGCAGCGGCGGCTCGTCGGGCGTGGGCGAACTGCCCGGCAACGACAGCATCGTCACGCTCGGCGGCTTCGGCCTCATGGGCAACACGCTCGCGCAGCGCAACGTCATCACCAACTACCAAGCCGCGAGCATCATGCACGAGCTAGGTCACAACTTCGGCCTGCGCCACGGCGGCAGCGACAGCCTCAACATGAAGCCGAACTACGTCTCGGTCATGAACTACCTGTACAGCCCGCTCGGGCTGGCGACGATCGGCAACAACGAGGGCGACCGCTACGACTTCTACAAGCGCTGCAGCTTGAGCAGCGTCACGCAGCTGACCAACTCGCCGAGCGGCGACGTCTCGCGCTTCGTGATCGACTTCTCCAGCGGCCAGAGCGCAAACCTCGACGAGAACGCGCTGCGCGAGGCGAGCGGTCTCGGTCGTGTAGGCAGCCAGCAGGTCGACTACAACTGCAACAAGAAGACCGAGACGACCGCCTACTCGCGCGATCTGAACAGCGACGGCGCGCTCGACGTGCTGGCCGACCACGACGACTGGAACGGGCTCGACTTCGTGTTCCGGCGCTACGCCGAGGGCGCCGAGAACGGCCCCTCGCTGCGCCCGGCCGACGAGCGCTACGACACGCTCACGGCCGACCATCAGCACAACACCGACCAGGCCTGCCCGCCCCTGTTCGCACCGACGGATCTGTAAGTTGCTGCAGGCCAGGAGGCTCGGCAGACTTCCGCCATGAAGCTGCCGTGGTCCGCGCTGTTCGCGCTGTGCATGGTCTCGAGCACGCTGGCCCATGGCGCAGGCGGCGCCGAACGCTACGCCGGTGTGCACGGCCTCGGTGTGAACCGCGTCAGCGTCAAGCGGCGTCCCGGCACGGTCACGTTCAGCCAGAGCGGCGACGGCTGGCAGCTCTCCGGAGAGGCGCGCGAGGGGCCGTGGTTCCTGCGCGTGACGGGCAGCGTGCTCCGCGTCGACGACCGCGAGCTCGTGCTGCAGGGCGAGCTGCACGGCGTGCCCGACATGCGCTGGGCCGGCGAGGCGCCGCGCGAGCGCACCACACACGGCAAGCTCACCTTCCGCGCTACCAAGGGCCGCAAGTTCTGGCGCCTCTACGAAGTCGACGAGCAGGACTGCGTGTGCGACGAGGGCTGCGGCAACGACTGGTGCTACATCGACATCGATCTCGCAGCCAAGCGCGTGCCCGCGATCAGGCCTTGATGCGCGAGGCAGCGCGCTGGAAGACGGTGTCCAGCACCTCGGCGCGGGCGGCCACCGGTGCGCCGACCTCGGTCTCCTCCTCGAGCGCGATCGGAGCGCCGCCGCCGGCGAGCTCCACGGACAGCGTGGCGCGGAACAGCTGCCCCTGATCGTGGTGCAGCGACCAACGGCCCACGTGCAGCTCGCAGCGCTCGATGCGATCGCGCAGCGGACGCAAGCGCGCGCTGGCGTCGGCGATCGTGTCCTCGAGCTGGGCGGACGGTCGGAGGCCCCAGTAGCGCAACTGGATGAACGGCTCGATGCGAGACATGCCCAACTTCTAGCACCACTGCGTCACGGATCGCGTAGCGAGGGTGTCGAGGCTCCGTTTTTGCGGACCTGGCGCGGAACGGAGCGCTACTGAGGAGCGCGGAGCGAGCACGCGGCTGCAAAGATGGTGGATCGGCGGCCGCAGTAGCGGGGCGTGACGCAGTAGTGCTCGCCTGCCTGGTCGCGCCGCGCCGTCTCTGCGCGACACCTGGCGGAGGTTTGCGCGACGACGCACGTCCATAGACCGCTGCGCGAGAAGATCTCACCCACCGGAAAACTCACCGAAACGCTGGCATTGCATCGATCTTCGATATGCAATCCGAAGCTCGAGAGGACGCGGGAGCAGGACGCGTGCTGACGCTCTCCACGCTCTCCTTCACGCTGTTGTTCGCCGTCTGGCTGATGCTCGGCGTGCTCGCCGTGCCGATCAAGGCCGAGTTCGGCTTATCCAAGGTCCAGTTCTCCTGGCTGACCGCGATCGCCGTGCTGAGCGGCTCGCTGTTCCGGCTGCCGGTGGGCCTGTGGGCCGACCGCGTGGGCGGCCGCAAGGCGATGACCGCGATCACGTTGATCACGGCGGTGCCGTGCTTCGCGATGGCCTACGCGAGCAGCTACGGCCAGCTGATGTTCTACGCGCTCTGCTTCGGCATCGCGGGCACCTCGTTCGCGAGCGGCATCGCCTGGAACTCGGCCTGGTTCTCGTCCGCGCGCCAGGGCGTGGCGCTCGGCACCTTCGGCGCCGGCAACGTCGGCGCCTCGGTCACCAAGCTGATCGGCCCGCTGTTGATCGCGCTCGTGCCCGCGGGCGGCGTGATCCCCGGCGGCTGGCGCTTCGTGCCGGTGCTGTACACCGTGCTGTTGATCGTGATGGCCGCGGTGCTGTGGACGATGTCGCCCACCCCTGACCGCAAGCCCGGCGCTGGACGTACGCTCGGCGAGCTGCTGCGTCCGCTGGCGGAGGGTC
>DASUME010000417.1:0-14450 GCA_036277895.1 Polyangiales bacterium | reverse complement strand
TGCGGCAAAACGTCTATCTGACGGCGAGCGGGCTGTTCTTGCCGCACTATCTACAGCGCGCCGTCGAGCTCGTCGGCGTCGATCGTCTGCTGTTCTCGACCGACTTCCCCTACCAGTATCGCCCCGGACTCCAGGCGCGCCGCTTCCTGGAAGAGTGCGGCCTCGACCACAGCGCGAAGGCCGCCTTCGCGCACGGCAACTGGGAGCGGCTCACTGCGGGACGAACGCTTGGCGAACAGCCTACGAAGCGAGAGGAGACGTGATGACGCTGATTCGACATCCGTTGCTGCCCCGCGACGCCGCGCTGGTCGCCGAGCTCGCAGCGCACTGATCACGAAACAGCAGCAGCGTTCGCATCTCGGGCGCGCGAGCTACCGCGTCCCCCGAAGCCATCGAAATGGAGCGACGAAGCGCTCCTCGCGAAGATGTTGGCGCGCGACGAGCGCGCCTGGATGGAGTTCGTGCGCCGCTTGGTGTACGCGAAGCACAACAAGCTGCGCGCGCGCTTGCGAGCCACGCTCGAGCGCTCCGATCGAGCGTGATCACCGGGCCGCTCGCCCTGCGCAGTAGCGCGGGCGCTCCGTGGCAGAACACGAGGAGACATACATGCTGACGGACCCTGGGTGGTGCTGCCGGGCGGCCTCGCAGCTCCTAGCTGAGGCGCAGGCGAGCTGGTCCTACTGGCCGCCCGGCGTGCAGCATCACGCGCCTTCGCTGCGGTGCTTGCACAAACTACTTCGACAATGTTAGAAGTAGCGAGTAGCGTTTGCCTGGGCAGGCTGCCGCGAGCGTGGCTCGGGCCGCGGCCGACTTTCGTGGGCAACAACTTCGGTTCCTACCGAAGAACGAGAGCACCGATGAAGATCCTCGAAGCGCCCCTCTCGCTGAACGTCCGCGACGGGAGTTCCGCGCCATCTGCCTGTTGCCCTCCGAAGAGCGATGCCTGAAGCGCCCCGCAGCCTGTCCTTCCTGGACCGGTACTTGACGCTCTGGATCTTCCTCGCGATGGGGGTCGGCGTGTTGCTCGGATACGCCGCTCCTGGGGTCCCGAGCGCACTGAGCCGCATGAGCGTCGGAACGACCTCGATCCCGATCGCCGTCGGCCTCATCCTGATGATGTATCCGCCCTTCACCAAGGTCCGGTACGAGTCGCTGGGCGAGGTATTTCGCAGGCCGAAGGTGCTCGCGCTGTCCCTGGTGCAGAACTGGATCGTCGGGCCAGCGCTGATGTTCGCCCTCGCCGTGCTCTTCTTGCGCGACCGGCCAGAGTACATGGTCGGGCTCATCTTGATCGGGCTGGCTCGTTGCATTGCGATGGTTGTCGTGTGGAACGACCTTGCCGACGGTGACCGCGACTACTGCGCCGGCCTCGTCGCCTTCAACGCGATCTTTCAGGTGCTGCTGTTCCCGGCGTACGCATACTTCTTCTCGACGGTGTTGCTCAACTGGCTGGGCCTGCCCGGCGTGGCAGTGCGCGTCACGATGTTGGAGACGGCGCAGAGTGTCGCCGTCTACCTCGGCATTCCGTTCGCGGCGGGCTTCGTCACGCGACCACTGCTCGTGCGCATCCAAGGCCTCGCTTGGTACGAGCGGGAGTTCACGCCGCGCATCGGCCCGGTGACACTGACCGCGCTGCTGCTCACGATCGTCCTGATGTTCTCGCTCAAGGGCGAGGCGATCGTCACGTTGCCACTCGACGTGCTGCGCATCGCGGCGCCGCTGCTCGTCTACTTCCTGGTGATGTTCGTAGCGTCCTTCGCGATGAGCAAGCGCGCTGGCGCGGACTACGCGCAGTCGGCCACCCTCTCCTTCACAGCGGCCTCGAACAACTTCGAGTTGGCAATCGCCGTGGCCATCGCGAGCTTCGGTCTGCGGAGCGGAGCCGCTTTTGCAGCGGTGATCGGCCCGCTGGTCGAGGTACCCGTGCTCATCCTCCTCGTCCGCGGTGCCTTGTGGGCTCGCAGGCGCTTCTTCGCGGCCACTGACCGCGACGCTGAGCTACGCGCAACCCTCGAAGCAGGCACCTCACCATGAAGACCATTCTCTTCGCGTGCGTACACAACGCCGGACGCTCTCAGATGGCCGCTGCGTGGTTCAACGAGCTCGCCGATCCAGCAAAGGCTCGCGCCATCTCAGCGGGAACCGCGCCCGGGACTCGCGTCCACCACGAGGTCCTCGAGAGCATGCGCGAGGTCGGCATCGACCTCTCCACGGCGCAACCACGCTTCCTCTTGCGCGCACGCATGGACCGCCTCAGCGATCGAAGTCCTCACGTGCCGTCGCGCGAGAACAACTTCAGTGCACGCGTGCGCGGGACGTACGGAACGGGTTAACGAGGGCAGCATCGACGCTGTCGGCTCGTAACTCTCTCCAGAGCAGCGCCTCGCACGGCGCCTGGAGATACGCATGCAGACCATACTGAAGATTCTTCTCGTGCTCGCGTTCGGCGTCTCGGGCTGTGTGGCGACGCTCGACGACGAGCCTCACACCGAGGCACCGTACGATGACGAGCAGATCGCGATCGGCTCCGCACAACAGGAGCTGGCGGCCAGCAGCTTTCACGGCTGGAGCTCGATCGGAAGCTCCGGCCTGAGCAACGACCCGCCCGCCGTGGTCACGCGCGGAACCAACATCGATCTGTACGCACGCGGTCTGGATAATCAGCTGCACTACAACTACTGGTCCACCCGCACGGGCTGGCTTGGCTGGTCGGCGCTAGGCGGCGTGTTCACGTCGAAGCCGGCCGCCACCGCGATGGGCACCGCCGGCATCGCCGTCGCGGGGCGTGGCCTGGACTCGCGCATCTACATCAACGTGCGACTCAGCAAGACGACGAGCACCGGCTCGCCTCAGGCAGGCACCTGGGACGCAATCCCTGGTCTCGAGTTCAACAGTGCGCCTGCCGTCGCCTACTACGGCCAGAAGCTCTGGGTGTTTGCGATCTCCACGGACGGGCAGCTGTGGGTCTCACAGAACGCGGTGACTGTCAGCTCGGCGGGCCTCATCACCTACGACAAGCTGAACTGGACAGCCTGGGCGGTCATCCCTGGCCAGACCTTCAACAGCGACCCCGCGGCCGTCGCCACCGGTGGCAGGCTGCTCGTCGTCGGCCGCCCGCTCGACCGCAAGTTCTGGCAGAGCACCAGCACGGGCTCTACGTGGACGAGCTGGTCGCAGATCCCGTCGGGCAACACGACCTTCACCTCGGCACCAGCGCTCAGCACCGACGCACCCTACGGCCAAGCCCACGTGTTCGGGCGCGAGGCTAGCGGCGGATACAGAGTCGCCAGCAATAGCGGCTCCAGCTGGAGCAGCTTCAGCCTCATCTCGAGCATAGCGGGCGGCACTGCCCCTTCGGTGGTCGCGCTCGGCCCCTCAGACATCTACCTGTTCACGACCCAAGCGAGCGAGCAGATCTACTGGAACCACGGCTATTAGTCGCCGTGTCGGCGCACTACGGGGCTTCGCCGGGCTCGTACAGCGGGCGTACGTCGACCTCGAGCTCGCCACCCAGGATGTTGGCGAAGCGTGCGCACTCCGCGAGCGCGACGTCGATGGAGGAAAGCTCCAAGATGCTGAAGCCTCCGATCAGCTCCTTGGACTCGGTGAACGGACCATCGAAGATGCGGCGTGTGCCATCCCGGAAGTGCAGACGCTTGCCGTCCGAGCTGGGCTTCAGGATCTCGCTCGACACGAGCACGCCGGCCTTCTTCATCTCGGTCTGAAGTCTCGTTAGGTCGCCCTTCTGCTTTGCGCTGCGGGGCTGTCCGGCCTCCGCGCTCGCATCGGCCTTCACGAGCATCAAGACGCGAAGCGGGGCGTCGTCGGGCTTCGCCATGAAGCCCAGATCCCATTCCTCGGTCACTGGCGCGATCTCGAGCTCGCCATCGACGAGGACCTTGCCGTACCGCTCCGCCCAGCCGATCGCCTGCTCCAGCGTTTGAACGTGGATCAGCATCGTGGACGCGATCAGCTCGTGCGCACCGGTGTAGGGTCCACGTTTGATCGTGCAGCGACCGTCGCGGAAGACCAGCCTCGTGCGCGTCGCGCTCGCTCCGAGTCCCTCGCCGCCCAGGAACTCTCCCGACTCTGCTTTCTCCGCGATGTACGCGCCCATTTGCTCCATCTGCTCAGGACTGGGGAGCTCGCCGGCCTCGGTTGCCTTCGAGTGCTTGTGCATGGTCATGAAGCGCATTCGTTCGATCCTCGTTGGGCGCCTGCTGGCGCGGGTGTACAGCATCGACGAACGGCCGGTGTGCGCCTCGACAAGCGCGCCTGAGATTTTTGTAACCGGCGGAAATCACTCGCAGCACTCTCAAGCATGGGCGACCGCGGGCCGCAGCGCACCGAGCTCGTTGCCCGGCGCCTTCACCGCTCGCTGCTCGCGCGCGCGGCTCGCTCATCCGTCGTCACGGCGGCGTGCACCTCAGGTCTCATCGCTCGAGCCTGACTGGGATGCGCTGCGGGTCCGCTCGTTCTGAACCTTGGTGAACGACCGCTCCCGAGTAGCTCGTCGTAGGAGAAGCTTGCGTACGTCGACCGTGGAAGCGATCCGCTCGTGCTCTTCCCCGGGTGGCCTCGCGGCTCCGCGCCGGGGCAAAGCATTTGCGCACCAGGCGCGCCCTCCGTAGAACCTCACGCCATGGGCCTGCTCACCTTCGGTCTCAACGTGACTCTGGACGGCTGCATCGATCATACCCAGGGGATCGCGGACGACGAGCTCCACGACTATTGGTCGCAGCGGATGGATCAGAGCGGGGCGATGCTCTTCGGTCGCAACACCTACGAGCTGATGGAGGGCGCGTGGCCCGCGGTGGCTCGCGACGAAGAGGCGCCGCGTGCGATGCGCGAGTGGGCACAGAAGCTCGAGGCAAAGGCGAAGTACGTCGTGTCGGGCTCGCGGAGCGACTTTCCGTGGCAGAACACGATCAGGGTGGTGGGCGACCTTCGCGATGAGATCGCGGCCCTCAAGGCAAAGACTGAGCGGGGTGTGCTCGTCGGAGCGCCCAAGCTCGCGAGCGCACTCGAGGAGCTGGGGCTGATCGACGAGTACCGCATCGTCGTTCATCCCGTGATCAGCGGTCGCGGGCCGACGTTGTTCCATGGCTTGTCGAGCGCGCGGCAGCTCGAGCTCGTCTCAACGCAGCGCTTCGAGTCCGGCGTGCAGGCGCTGCACCTCCGCCGCAAGGCGTGCTGAGCTGCTGCTCGGCCAGTCTTTGCTCGCTCTTCACGGCGGCCCCAGCAGGTGATCGCGCTGTCGTCCCCGCGCGCCCGGGATGGAGCGCGTGCGTCGCCCTCGCACGTCTCCGTCCGTCCTAACGGCGTGCGTCGGCACGGCGCTCGAGGACCCTCTCGGCCGGTCAGTACGTCAGGCTGCGCCCTCGCTCGACGAAGCGCGCCAAATATCGTAGAGATACGTCGGGTGCAGCGGTAGGCGCTGCAGGATCGAGGTAGGTCGGGCCGCCACCTCGGCCGGAGCGTAGCTTCGGTACGGCGGCAGAGTGTCCCTCGAAGGTGCCCGCGAACGAGTCAGTCTTACCCACAGCGATCCACCGGAGGCATGGCAGCCGCTCCGGCGCCTGGTTCGGCGCGCGCGCCGCCCGCTGGACCGCTTTCTGGCGATCGAGGCGGCGAGTGGGATCTTGCTGCTGCTGTCCGCGGCCGCAGCCCTGATCTGGGCGAACTCGCCCTGGGCGCACAGCTACCACGCGCTCTGGCAGCTGCCGCTCGGCGTCCGGCTCGGCGCCTGGCAGCTGGAGCGACCGCTGGAGTGGCTCGTCAACGACGGCCTGATGGTGGTCTTCTTCTTCGTGGTCGGCATGGAGATCCGTCGCGAGATGCACAGCGGCGCGCTCTCCACGCTGCGAGGAGCCGCGCTGCCAGCCGTGGCAGCGCTGGGAGGCATGCTCGCGCCGGCAGGCATCTACGCCCTGATCGCGACCGATGCCGGCGCCAGTCACGGCTGGGGCGTGCCGATGGCGACGGACATCGCCTTCGCCGTCGGCATCTTGACCATGCTGGGCAGGCGTGTGCCGGAGTCGCTGCGCGTGTTGCTGCTCGCGCTCGCGGTGATCGACGACCTCGGAGCGATCGTCGTGATCGCGCTCTTCTACACGAGCGGCCTGTGGTTGCCGGGCCTCGCGATCGCGGCGCTGGGCATCGTCGGGTTGCTCGCGATGCAACGGGTAGGCGTGCGCACCAAGCTCGCCTACGTGGCACCTGCGCTCGTGGTCTGGGCGGGGGTCTACGCGGCGGGCATTCATCCGACGATCGCAGGCGTGATAATCGGCTTGCTCACGCCCGTGCGCGCTTGGCTTGGACCTTCCGGCTTCGAGCACGAGCTACACGCCGGCCTCGACGCGCTGACCGGTCAGGCTAGCCCGACGCTGGAGCGAACGTTGAGCCGGATCGATGCCGCGCGACGAGAGACCCTCTCGCCCGCCGAAGGGCTCATCCACGCGCTCCACCCCTGGGTCGCCTTCGGCATCATGCCGATCTTCGCCCTCGCCAACGCCGGTGTGAATCTGTCCGGCACGGGGAGCGAGTTGCTCGGCGCGCAGGCGTTCTGGGGAGCCGCGCTCGGGCTGACGCTGGGCAAACCGATAGGGGTGTTGGCCGCCTGCTGGCTTGCACAACGGTCGCGCCTTGCCGATGTGCCGCGCGAGCTCGGGCTGCGGCACCTGGTCCTACTCGGTCTGGTGGCAGGCGTGGGCTTCACGATGGCGCTCTTCATCGCAGCGCTGGCATTCTCGGACGCGGACCACCTGGCCGCTGCCAAGCTCGGCGTGCTCGCCGCCAGCGCCGTGGCGGGTGTCGCCGCCTATGCGTTCGGACGAAGTGCCCTGCGGTAGGCCGCAGGCGTGAAAGTCTGTCGGCCGCGCGATCTCGGCCGAAGCTCAAGTCTGCAAGAGGTAGGGCACGAACACCTCCTCGATCGCGTAGCGGCGCTCGGTGATGCCCTGCTCGTAGTGATAGCGGAGAACGGCGTCCAGGGCCTTGGCGTTGGCAGCGATCCCGTAGGGCCACCAGTCGTCGCCGAGCAGCGCACGGTCCTCGGCGATCAGCGCTGTCAGCCACGGGATCATCGTGCTCATGTTGTGGAAGGTCATGCCCTGGAGCAGCTGCTTCTGCGTAACCTGCTTTGCTGCACAGAAGGCCGCGTACACAGCCTTGACCACCTCGGGCTCGCGCTCGGCGAGCTCTCGCCGGACCGCGACCGCGTGCATGATCGGAAAGATGCCCGTGCGGCGATAGTAGTCGCGCTCCACGGTGACGAAGTCCTCGAACAGGCGGCCGACGTGGGGCGAGCCCTCGAGCACGCACTTCGGAACGTCCGCGGAGATCAGGGCATCGAGCTCGCCCCGCTCGAGCATCTCGCCGAGGTCCGTCTCTCGTCCCACCGTCGTCACCTGCACGTCGGCCGGGTGAGGCTGCGGGATGAAGTCGATCGGCTGCATCGGGAAATCGATGCCGCCCACGACCCAGCGACAGGTCTCGGGACGAAAGCCGAACTCATCCGCCAGGAAACCCTTGGCCATGATGCCGGCGTCGTGGCCATAGACGGCCAGCTCCCCGATCCTCTTCCCGTTCAGATCCTGCGGGCGCGTGATCCCGGCGCGCTTGTTCACGTAAATCGCCGAATGACGAAACACGCGGTTGACGAACACCGGTAACGCCACGAGCGGCGCGGAGCCGTGCGTGAACGTGCGCAAGAGGTACGTCATGCCCAGCTCCGAGACGTCGTAGCTGTGGCCGCGAATCATGCCTTCGAAGATCTCGGTCACGATGCGCGCAGTGTGAAACTTCGCCTCGACCCCCTCGATCTTCACCGTGCCGTCCACGAGGGCGCGCACGCGGTCGTAGTCCCAGCACGCGATGTCCAACGCTCGTTCCTTCATGGCATCGCTCCTTGTCGTGGTCTGTGCCCTTTGATAAATGTATTTACGGTATGGATCGCCACGCGGCGTCCGCCAGTGAGCAAACCGACATGACGACCCGACCCGACACACTCGCCGAGCTCTTCGAGACCGTCTCCCTGGGAGCGCCCGAGAACGCGGTCGCGTTCGTGATGTGGCGCATCGTGCATCGCTACCAGCGGGAGATCGACCGCGCGCTCGAGCCGTTGGGGCTCACGCACCTGCAATTCACGACGCTGGCGATGGCGGCCTGGCTCAGCCGCGGTGGCGATGCCGTGACGCAGGCGAAGCTCGCGCAAGCGGCGGAGATCTCCCCCATGCAAGTGTCCCACATGGTCAAGGCCCTGGAGCAGAAGGAGATGCTCGAGCGCACGCGCGGCAGCCACGACAGCCGCGTCAACCAGCTCGCAGTCACCCGTCGAGGTGTCGCCGCGCTCCGCAAGGCGATGCCGGTGGTGCTGGATCGCCAACGCGAGCTGTTCGGCCCCGAGGGGGCGCCCGGTGGCTCGCTGCTCCGAGCGCTGCGCGAGATCGAGAAGCGCTGACGCTGGCGCGGCCGGCGCCCCGGTGACGAGAGAGGGGGCCGGAGCCCTACTCGGTCGCTTGCTCAGGCGAGCTCGAGGCAGGCTCGTCACGCGGCTCCGGCTCGTCTGCGAGCTTGCCCTTGATCTTCATCAGGCCCGTCTCGGCATGCTTGGCCAGCGTGCTGATGGCGCTCTTCACGCCGTTAACGAAGAGCAGGAACATCCGGTCGGTCGCGCGCGTGCGCTGGTACCTCTGGTCCAGATCAGGATCGGTGTTGAAGGCCATGGCGTGCCCGAGACCGGCCAGACCGATCATGCCCAGCGCGATGTCGAAGCCCTCGCTCTGCAGACCGACCGCCACGGTGGCCCCGATACGATGCACATCGGGGTCGTAGTAGCGGGCGCTGCTCGAGGGGATGCGCGGTGCCGAGGACAGGTCCGTGTACAGACCTGCGCGTAGCCGGACCGTGCGCGGCAGCACTGCGGACGCGCCGATCGAGACGTTGCCGTTCCAGTGACGGTAGTAGCTGTCGGTCTGCAGGGCGCCGATCTGCGGCGCGGCGTTGGTCTCCGGATCTACCGAGCGCGGACCGATCGTGACCACGGGGCGCGACTTGCTTCCGCTGGGCCCGTACAGCGCGGCGTCGATCGCGAGCGTGAGCCAGCTGTACAGCGCGTAGCGCGAGCCCAGGCGCACCTCCCACGGCGTGGGGTTGTGCGACGTCAGGTGCGACTCGCTCTGGTTGAACACGGAGCTCACGGGCGCCGTCGCGCCGTGGGTGATCAGCGAACGGTCGCGCACGCTGGCCGTGCCGCGAAGGTGCACGCTCGCCGTCTGCACCATCAGGCCGAACTGCAGCCTGGGACTGTACGCGTACAGCACGCCGATCCGCCACAGCAGGCTCTTCACGTTGGTCTTGCCGTCGCGACCATCAAACGAGTTGTTGTCGCTGGCCGAGCTGCCGTCGGGGTTGAGCGCACCCTCGTCGGCGCTGAGCCGCGCCTCGGAGTAGCTGCTCCGCGAGAGGCTGAAGAAGTTGCTCAGCCCCAGCGAGATGCGCTCGTTGACCCGATACGCGTAGGAGGCGCCGTACCAGACCGTGCGCTCCGTATGCTTGACCTGCAGCGTCTCCAGCCTCGGCAGCGTCGTGGTCGGCCCGCGCGTCTCGACGTCGTACGACACGTCGCGCTGGGAGACGGTGAAGGTCGAGAGGCCGACGGCGTGGCGTCTGCGGCCGTCGTCGCCGTGCCGGCCCAGCAGCTTGATCGCCGAGATGAAGGTCGGCAGGGAGGTGCCCGTGCTGTGGTTGAGCGATGCCTTGCCGACGTTGGTCCGATAGCCGCCCGCGACGGTCGATCGATCGAACGCCTGCAGCGTCAGGCTGGCCGACAGCGCGAGATCGTTCGTGAGCACCAGGCCGGCCGGGTTGTAGTAGGTGGCCGAAGGGTCGTCGGCGACCGCGGTGAACGCGCCAGCCATGCCGACCGCGCGCTGGCCGAGCGGCAGCGTCTGCTGATGGTAGGGGTCGGCGCGCGCGAGCCCGCAGCGGAGCAACGTCGCGACGAACAGGGCGCAGCAGCTCGGGAACCGAGGCACGAACGGAACGGTAGCCCGCTGCGCTCAGCCCTGCACAACTCCGGACGCGGCCACCGCCTTGCACGGGTCGCGCCGACCCGTCGACTTGCGTGCTGCACCCCAGTTGGGTCACAAGCTACGCGTTGCTCGTTACGCAGCTCGCTTCCTCGCGTTTCCGACTCGAGATCGGCCGGGGCCTCCTCTGGTTGCGTGAGCAACCGCGTCAGCTGGTGAACCGCCACTGGCGCGTGCGCCCGCGACGCTGATAATGGCAGCCAGGCAATGGCTGACGTCTACGACGAGAACGAAGCTGCACGGCTCGCGGCCCTGAGCGAAACTGGCCTCCTCGACGAGCTGCCGCAACGGTCTCTCGACCGCTACACCAAGATCGCTTCCATGAGCATCGGAGCGCCAGTGGCGCTCGTCTCCTTGGTCGACGATCGACGGCAGTTCTTCTCGAGTCTGAGTGGACTGCCCGAGCCGTGGGCCACACAGCGCGAGACGCCGCTGACGCACTCGTTCTGCAAGCTCGTAGTGGCGAGCCGAGACAAGCTGATCGTCCAGGATGCGCGGACGGATGCGCGGGTCTCCTCGAACCTGGCCATCCGCGACCTCGGGGTCATCGCCTACGCGGGCACGCCGATCCGCACGCCCGAGTCGTACGTGTTGGGCAGCTTCTGCGTGATCGACGACAAGCCACGCGAATGGACCGCACACGAGCTGGCGTTGCTCGACGAGATCGGCGCAGCAGTCAACGACGAGATCGAATTGCGGCGGCGAGCACACCGAGTACTGAAGTCCGAGCAGGCGCTCTCGGTGTTGAACCAGGAGTTGTTCGACGCCAAGGAGATCTCGCTGCTCGCGAACCGCCAGGCTGTGCACGACCTGCGCACACCGCTGAACGTGATGGTGCTCGGGACCACACAGCTGCTCAAGCACGAGGGCATCAGAGCGTTCCCCGAGGTAGCGCGCATGCTCGATCGCCTGATTCGGAACTCGAACCACGCGACCTCTCTCGTTGGCCAGCTCGAGGCGCAGCGCACGTCCAGCTCACCCCCAGCGCCCTCGTCGGCCGATGTCACTGCGATCGTCACCCACGTCGCGCGTGACCTGAGCACGAGTTCACAGCCCATCGAGGTGACTGGCACCAGCTCGAGCCTCTTGAACGTCGAGCCGAGCGCCCTGCGACGCAGCCTCGAGAACCTGATCACCAACGCGCTGCGCTTCGCGACCTCTCGAGTTCACGTGGTGATCGAACCTATCGGCTCCATGGTTGCCCTCCACGTCGAGGACGATGGGCCCGGACTTCCCTCTGCAGAGGCCTATGCGAGCGTATGGACCCGAGACGTGCGGCACCACCTTCAGAGCGGAAGGTCGGGCAGCGGGCTCGGACTGTCGATCGTGAAGGAGGTCACCGAGCGCGTTGGCGGCCGAGTCCACGCCGAGACGGGCTCGCTGGGCGGTGCTCGGTTCACGATGATGCTGCCGGTGGCGTAGCCGGCCTTCGCGCGCCAACCGGCCCCGCCTTCTCCGCCAACGCAGCCCCCTGGTACTGCCCGAACCCGTTTTTGCGTCGCGCTGCCTACGGATGACGCATGCTGGTCAACTCGGAGAGAGATTACGCACGCACCGCTGACGTTTTGCCCGTGGCTCCCGCCGGGACGATTGACACTGCGCGCGGGCGGAAGTAGCGGGTGCGCGCGTCTTTCCCCGTGCGCGTGCCGGGACAGGAGCCACGGATGCTGCGAGGGTCGAGCAAGAGATGGCAGGCGACCTTGTCACTCACGGCCGCGATGTTGCTGTCTGCTTCGATTGGCCGCACGGTCGCGGCGCAGGCTATGCAGCATTCCGCAGACGCAGGCGCGCTGCCGGGAGCCGACCTCGCGACCCCGCCGGTCGTCCCCGCGTTGGCCGCGGAGAGCGCCCGCCAAGCGCCCGAGCTGGCGACCGAGCCAGCTGCGTATCGCGAAGCCATTGACCAAGCCGTCCTTGAGTTTGCCGCGGGGAACTACAAGGAGGCGCGCGCGATGTTCGCGCGCGCGCACACGCTGTCGCCCAACGCGCGCACGCAGCGCGGCCTGGGCATGGCTGAGTTCGAGCTCAAGGACTACAGCGCCTGCGTGGCGCACCTCGAGGCTGCGCTGGTCTCCCCCGTGCGCCCGCTGAACGAGAAGCTGCGTGCGGAGACCGTGCGCATGCTCGATCGGGCAAACTCGTTCGTTGCGCGGTACGTGGTGGACGCCAAGCCGGCCTTCGACGCACTGAGACTCGACGGCCTACCCGTCGACCTGGGGCCGGATCGGGTTCTGTTGGTCAACCTCGGCGAGCACACGCTCGAGCTGTACACCGCGGGCTACGTGCCAGAACATCGACGTCTCAGCGTGAAGAGCGGCGGCGACTTTCAGCACCTTACCATCCTGTTTAGCAAGCCGACTCCAGTGGCTACCCTGGAAAAACGCGCAGACTCCCGCCCACGTCGCTGGTACGAGAATCGGTGGCTGTGGGGAGCGGTCGGGGTCGTGGCTGCCGGTGCGGCAACGGGTACGGCGATCGCGCTGTCGAAGGACGACAGCAAGGTCCGTCCGGTCGACGGCGGCTCCAGCCAGTCGGTGCTGGGGTCCCCATGACGCGGGGCACGCGATTGGATGCGCGAGGGCTGTGGCTGCTGCTCGCGAGCTGCGTTGGTGCGCTGAGTGCGTGCGCTTCGGAGGTCACGTCGGCCACGCAGCTGCTCGTGACGGTGCACGCGGACGCGAACGTGGCGGCGCGGCTACGCGCGGTGAAGGCGAGCTCGTACCCGACCGGCGCGAAGGGTGCGAGCAATCCCTACGCGCAGATCTCTTTCGCGCTTGGCGCAGAGAGCTCCGGTGCACAGCCTGTCAGCCTGCCCCTCTCCTTTGGGGTTCAGCCCGGCAAGGAAGATGCGTTCATCCTCGTGGTGGAAGGCTACACGTCGGCCGAGACCACGGGGCAGCCGTCGATCGAGAGCAAGGTCGCGGTGCGCTACGTGCGTGGAAAGTCCACGCCCATTGACGTGTTGCTGAACGACGTCTGCTTTGCCACCGAACGCGTCTGCTCGGGAGTCGAGCGCACTTGTTATGCGGTGTCAGTCGGGAGCAACGAGGCGGGCGAGTGCGGTCCGGTCGGCGATGCCGCACCGGGCTTCGGGAACGATCCGTCCATCGATCGCTCCGACGCGCAGGTGCCGAGAGAGACGCCGGACGCGGCAAGTTCGATTCCCGAGGACTCAGGTCTGCAGACAGTAGCAGACGCCAACGCGCTCGTAGACGCCGGCATGTCCATGCCGGACATCTGCGCAGGGGAGAACGTGTGCCTCGACCCAGCCTATCCGTGCGTCTCGAGCGGCGGCGCCGACTACCTCTGTCTGGGACAGCTCGCGGAGTGGCACATGCCCGACTCCACGTTCGGCAGCAAGTATGCGCCGGACTACGCGGTCGACGTAGCGGCCGGTCTCGTCACCGACCGCGTCACCGGACTGGTCTGGGAGCGTGACCTACCGACCTCCTACGCGGGCTGCGGTACGCCAGGCCCCAGCGGGCCCTGCACGTGGCAAGAAGCGAGGGCGTACTGCGCGCAGCTCGCGCTCGATGGCAAGCAGTGGCGGTTGCCATCCATGATCGAGCTCCTCTCGTTGGTCGACGTGCGCGCCGACGAGCCGCCGGCGATCGGTCGAACCGCATTCCCCGACCGAAGCAAGGCAGAGCGCTTCTGGACCGCGTCGCCCTCGACGGTCATCGAGGGGAACGCGTGGAACATCGGCTTCGGCCGTGGCGATGCCAACGTCGTCAGGCTGGAAGAGAAGCACTGGGCGCGCTGTGTTCATGGTGTACCGACGCGGCCGGGCACACCTCTGCAGCGCTACGAGGTGATCGGCGATGCGATCCTCGACCGCCGCACTGAGCTTACGTGGCAGCGGACGCTGAGCGGTGTCGAGGTCGATCACGCGTCTGCCAGCCGCTACTGCGCGGGCCTCGGCAACGACTATCGTCTGCCGACGTACAAAGAGCTGATGACGCTCGTCGATCCGACGCTGGGCAACATTCCGCTCGCGAGGGAGCTGCCCCGGCTCGGAGACAATGCTTGGTTCTGGACATCCTCGCCCTCGGTCCAGCAGGCCGACTCGTTCTGGTTGGTCGGGTTGGGCGCCGGAGGCGTAGGCCTCTTCGAGTCGTACGTGCGACTAATGATGCAGGATCCGCTGCCTCCCGGTGCACCGCCGTATGTGTTCCGTGCATGGTGCGTGCGATGAGCGTCGACTCTGGCCTGCATCCTGGCTGGTGCCGGCGTCGTGCATCGTCTTCTTGCGATCGCTAAGCCGGGGCAATGGCGCTGGCCGCCTTCGGTTTCACCGAGTAGCGGAACAAGCCAAAGAGCACTTCGCAAAGCCGGACGACATGGCGAAGGAGGTAGCGC
>DASUME010000416.1:0-5171 GCA_036277895.1 Polyangiales bacterium | reverse complement strand
GCATCCGACTGGTTGACGTCGAGGTCGAGCTCGACGGCCTCGGCCTCGCTCCCGTCGAGCTTGCCCTTCAGGATCGAGACGTACTTCTGCGTGCCGTAGGCGGTGCAGTTGATCGGGATCCCCAGCGTCACCGAGATGCGGGTCAGGAAGCCCTCGTTGACGCTGTTGCTGGTGTCGACGTCCCAGACGCGCTCATCGGTGTTCTCCGTGGGGAGCGACGCGTTCGGATCCTCGTCGTCGTACCCGAGCAACGCGGTCGACTCCGCGCCGGTGACGGTTCCATCGGCCGCGAGCGACCACGCGCGCTCCTGCGTGCGCTTGAGCAAGAAGTTGTTGATCGTGCGCTCGTCGACGGTCGTGTTCGCCTTGCTGCACGTGTTCTCGAGACACTTCTGCGCCGCGACCTGCGTGCAGATGCGCTCCGTTGAGACGAGCCTGCCGTCCTTCACCGCGAGCTCCGCGACCACCAGCGTGCTCAAGCGCGATCGGATCTTGAGCTCGCCGAGCGGGTTGGGCGAGGTCGCGGTGCCGAGCACATCCCAGCGCATCAGGTAGCGTCCCGCGAGCGCATTGAGCTTGGGGTCGTCGCTGCTCGCGTCGCTCTTGTTGGGCACCGTGGGTCCGCCGTCGTCCTTGATGGGCGTGCCGGCGTCCGGGCGGCTGCTGTCGCGCTTGGTGTCGCCGGCGTCCTTCTCTGCGTCGCTGGTACCGTCTGTGTCGGACGGCCCGTCCTCACCGCCACACGCGGTGAGCGCGAGCGTGAGAGCGAGCAGGAGACGCTGGGTTGCGGCTGAGAACGTAAGCATTCTGCACCGTATCAAAAGTTGGCGCGCTGCGATCTAGCGCGCGTGGCCAAATCACTACCTGGGGGGGTCGAGGCTGGTGCCCGAGGGGGGACCGAGAACTTTGTCGAACGCGGCAGCATTCGTGGGACAGCTCGAGAGCGACGTGCGCACGAGGCTCACGAAGACCTGCTCCTTGGTGCCGCTGCCGGTCTTCAGCGCGCTGACGGAACAGAACTGCGAGGGCTCGCCGGTGGCGTCGATCACCTCGCCCTTCTGTCCTTCCACGCCGACCACGCCGCGGTAGCCGTTCAAGCCGTCGTCGAGGTTCGGCAACGTGCCCTCGAAGTCCGTTGCGAACACGAGCGCCGAGTTGATGTCGCAGTTCAAGGGTGTATCAAACGGGCCGACGACGCCCTTCACGCGCGTGTGGAGCCCGCGCTGAACCCGAGACCCGGTAGTGCCCGGTCGCCAAACATTCATCGCGTCCGTGTCGGTCGGCAGCGTGAGCGCCGCGTCGATCGGATCGAAGCCAAGGGGTAGCGCCGCGCTGCCCACCTTCAACTTCAGCGACGCCGCGTCGATCGTCCAGGCTCGCTCGATCTTGCTCTTCGCCGCGTAGATCGGCGGCAGGTCGGTATCGTAGAGCGTCGTCCAGTCCTTGCAGGCGGCGTCGCACTGGTGCGCCGAGCTCTGCAGGCAGAGTTGTTCATTGGCCTGCAGCGCGCCGTCGCCTGGCGTGAGCGTGGTCAAGAACAGGTTGCTCACGCGATTCTTCACGCGCAGTGTGACGCCCGCGGTCGTGCCGCTTGCCGTCGAGTAGTAGTCGATGCGCATGGCGTAGCGGCCGGCCAGCTTCGCGAGCGGGTTGCCGGGATCGATGGGGCCCGTGTCGGGCTCGGCGCCCGCGTCGAAGTCCGGGGTCACGTCATCGGTGCCATCCACGTCATCGCCCGGCGCGTCATCGCCACCCTCACTCGCGTCGGGCTCCCCGCACGGATACGGGATACCCGGCGTCGGCGCGCAATCGTCGCCGCCGTCCGGATAGCTCGGCGTGTACGCCCCCTCAGGACGTTCCGAGGAGCAGGCGCTGAGCGCTACCAAGAAGAGATGACGGGCCTTCAACGGCATAACGGCACACACGGGGGCACAGTGGAAGCCAAGCTGGTCGTACCGTTGCACGGTCCCCGTATTGACCGCAATGACGTACGTGCAGATCGGAGATGTACACCACTGCCCCCGATGCCCTGGTTCGTCAGCCCACGGTCCAGGTCTCGCCGGCGTTGAGCAACTCCTGCACGGTCTTGCGCTTGGGCTTGCTGGCCTCGATCTGCTCGTTGAGCAGCTCGTCGTAGCTCGGCAGCTGCACCTTGCGGATCACGCCCAGCGGCGTGGGGAAGTGCGGCGGCTTGAGGCGGCTGATCACGAACGGCAGCGTGTCGCTGGTCTCGTCGTGCACGAGCAGCTTGTCCTCGCCCACGTCCGCGACCTTCACCACCTGAGGCTGGCCCTGCGCGTCGAGCTGGATGCCGAGCTCGTTGCCCTTGTCGCCGTAGATCATCGGCTTGCCGTGCTGCAGGTAGAGGGCGTGCTGCGGGCGCGTCTTCTTCTCCTGGATCTGCAGGAACGCACCATCGTTGAAGATGTTGCAGTTCTGGTAGATCTCGATGAACGCCGTGCCCTTGTGCGTGGCAGCGGACGCGAGCACCTGCTGGAAGCCCTGCGCGTCGATGTCCACCGCGCGCGCGACGAACGTGGCGCCGGCGCCGAGCGCCATGCTCACCGGATCGATCGGGTAGTCGATCGAGCCCATCGGCGTGCTCTTGGTCTTCTTGCCGAACTCGGAGGTCGGCGAGTACTGGCCCTTGGTCAGCCCGTAGATGCGGTTGTTGAACAGCATGTACTTGATGTCGACGTTGCGGCGCAGCACGTGCAGGAAGTGGTTGCCGCCGATCGACAGCGCGTCGCCGTCACCGGTGATCACCCACACGCTGAGATCCGGGCGCGAGGCCTTGATGCCGGTCGCCACCGCCGGCGCACGGCCGTGGATCGTATGGATGCCGAACGTGTTCATGTAGTAGGGGAACCGGCTGGAGCAGCCGATGCCGCTCACGAACACGAAGTTCTCCTTCGGGATGCCGAGCGACGGCATGAAGCGCTGCACGTTGGCGAGGATCGAGTAATCGCCGCAGCCGGGGCACCAGCGCACGTCTTGATCGGACTGGTAGTCCTTGAGCTTGAGCTTGCTGGGGTCCGTGTGAACGACCTGCGGGTACACGTTCTTGACCATGATCAGTTGCCTTCCATCCGCTCGCGCGGCGCTTCGCGCCCGCTCGACAGCTGGGCCGCGATGGCGTCGAGGATCTCGCTCTCCTTGAACGGCTTGCCCTGGATCTTGGTGTAGGGCTTGGCGTCCACGAGGTAGCGCGCGCGCAGCAGCATGCTGAGCTGACCGAGGTTCAGCTCCGGCACGAGCACGCGCTGGTACTTCTTGAGGATGGTGCCGAGATCGTTCGGCAGCGGGTTGAGGTTGCGCAGGTGCACCTGGCCGATCTTGTGGCCGCGCTCGCGCATGCCCTTCACGCCGGCGCGGATGGCGCCGAAGGTGCCGCCCCAGCCGATCACGAGCAGCTCCCCCTCGGTGTCGCCGTAGACCTCGGTGGGCGCGTAGCGGTCCGCGACCTTCTGCACCTTCTCGGCACGCAGGCGCGACATCAGCTCGTGGTTCTCCGGCGAGTAGCTGATGTTGCCGCTTCCAGCTTCCTTCTCGATGCCGCCCACGCGGTGCTCGATGCCGGGTGTGCCCGGGATCGCCCACGGACGGGCCAGCTTCTCGTTGCGCGAGTACGGCTTGAAGTCCTCGGCGTCCGTGTGGAACTTCACCTCGATCGGCGGGATCTGCGCCATGTTCGGCACGCGCCACGGCTCGGCGCCGTTGGCGATGTAGCCGTCGCTGAGCAAGATCACGGGCGTCATCGACTCGACCGCGATGCGCGCGGCTTCGATCGCGGCGTAGAAGCAGTCGCCGGGCGAGCGCGGCGCGATGATCGGGATCGGCGACTCGCCGTTGCGGCCGAACATCGCCATCAGCAGATCCGACTGCTCGGTCTTGGTGGGCAAGCCGGTGGAGGGACCGCCACGCTGCACGTCGATGATCACCAGCGGCAGCTCGATCATCAGCGCGAGGTTGATCGCCTCGGCCTTGAGCAGCATGCCGGGACCACTGGTGGTGGTGATCGCCAGGGCGCCCGAGTAGGCAGCGCCGACCGCCGCCGCGACGGCTGCGATCTCGTCTTCGGCCTGGAACGTGCGCACGCCCATGTTCTTGAAGCGTGACAGCGCGTGCAGGATGTCCGACGCCGGCGTGATCGGGTAGCTGCCGAGGAACGGGTCGAGCCCGCTCAGCTCCGCGGCGGCCACGAGGCCGAGCGCGAGCGCCTCGTTGCCCGAGATGTTCTTGTAGACGCCCGGCTCGATCGAGGCCTGCTCGATCTGGTACGTGTGCGCGAAGACCTCGACCGTCTCGCCGTAGTGGTAGCCGGCCTTGAGCGCGCGCCGGTTGGCCTCGGCGATGTCTTCCTTGCCCTTGAACTTGGCGTCGATCCACGCGAGCGTGTGCTCGAGCGAGCGGTTGTACATCCAGTACACGAGGCCGAGCGCAAAGAAGTTCTTCGAGCGCACCGCCGCGCGGTTGTTCAGGCCGCTGCCCTCGATCGCCTTGAGCGTGATGCCGGTGATGTCCACCTGGTGCACGTGCCAGCCGTTGAGCGTGCCGTCTTCGACCGGGTTGGTCTTGTAGCCAACGCGCGCGAGGTTCTTCTCGTTGAACGCGTCGCTGTCGAGGATCAGCACGCCGCCCTTGCGCAGGTCCTTGAGGTTGGCCTTGAGCGCGGCCGGGTTCATCGCGATCAGCACGTCCGGTTCGTCACCGGGCGTGAACACCTCGAGCGAGGAGATGTGCACCTGGAAGCCCGAGACGCCGGCGAGGCTGCCTGCGGGCGCGCGGATCTCGGCCGGGAAGTCCGGGAAGGTCGCGAGGTCGTTGCCGGCCAGGGCGGAGGTCTCGGTGAACTGCGTTCCCGTGAGCTGCATGCCATCGCCGGAGTCGCCAGCGAAGCGGATGACGACCGACTCGACGGTCTGCGGTGCTGCCTGCATCGATGCTATCTCCCGTGACCCGTGGGCTTTTCGCGGCGCGACCGCACCTGCGAGGGCCCTAGAAAGCCGTGACGTTACGCCTTCCGAGCGTTACGAACGCGAAACTATGGACGACAGCCCTGCGGCTGTCATGCCGGTTTGCTCGCAAGGTGAGCCGATGGCCCTCGCGTACCGACGTTTGGCGCGTAGGGACCGGGAAAGATCGGGCAGGGGCAGGGGCACGGGCACTCT
>DASUME010000415.1:0-5571 GCA_036277895.1 Polyangiales bacterium | reverse complement strand
AGGGCGAAGCGCAGCGCACCGCGTCCGCCACCGTGATCTTGGCCGAAGGCCTGACCGGTTCGTTCCAGCGCAGCGTATTGACCGGCTTGATGCTGCTGGTGCCACCGCCCCGCCCCGCGAAGGTGTTCGCCAAGGTGGAGGACGGCGTGCGCTGGCTGTTCCCACACGCACGCGAGCTGACGGGCCCTCGGCTCTCGCTCGAGCCGCTGATCCTCGCCGTCGAGCTCCACGTGGCAGCCTTCCGCACGCGCACCCGCGATGGCGCCGCCAGCACTCCCGGCTGATCGATCCGCTGCGCTCAGCCCTTCACGTGCTTGAGGGCCTCGCGCTGGCTGAGAGGGCTCAGGCGTTCGGCGTGGTCTCGCACGTAGCGTACGATCGCGGGTTCGTGGTGGCGGGCGGCCTGGCGTAGGGCCCAGCCGATCGCCTTGCGCAGGAACAGCTCCTGCTCGTCGAGGGAGGGGTCGATGCACGCGAACAGCAGCGTCAGGTCCGTGCGCTCGCGAAACGCCAGCTGGGCGAGGATCGCGCTGCGGCGCTTCCAGATGTCGTCGGCGTGGCTCCAGTGCAGCAGCGTGCGCCGCAGCTCGCGCGGATGCGCCTCGAGCAGCGGCCCGATGCGATGCGCGGCCAGCGCGTCGACGTAGTCCCACCAGGCGCCGCCGATCACCATCTCTTCGTACATCGGCAGCGCCTCGAGTGTCTGGAACGACTTCGCACCGCGGTGTCCACTCAGAGAGATCGCCGCGTAGCGCTCCTCGCGAAAGTCTGCGCCGTTCCACAAGGTCAGTACGTCTGCGCGCCAGCGCTCGGCGGACTCGAAGTCGTAAGACGTGAAGACGTCTTTGCAGACCGCTCGCACGGCTGCGGCGCCGACGCCGTGGTAGGGCATGGTCGACTTCATGTACGTCTGCATGGCGCGCGCGCGCTCGGGCTCCGCGACGCGCAGCAGGGCGGCACGGAGCGTGTGGAGCAACGACTGCGAAGCGGTGCGACGTTTCACGAGCAGCTCCTGACCGAGCGCGAGCCTGCGCGACGCTCTCATCTTACCCCGCTCTGCCCCGATCGTGCCGGTCGGATTCGCATCCGTGCCGGACACGCCGGGCACGCGTGCCCGGGCCGCGCGTGCTCCGCGACGCGGAAACCCGCGAAGATCCGGGCACGCACAGCCGGTATGCAGCTTGCTGATGCGCCCGCAGCCAGCGTTTCCCCTGGCCGTGGAGCTCGCTCAGATGCCGTCCGGTGCGCACTCGATCGTCGTCAGCCCTTACCTGGAGCGCGCAGCTGCCCGCGTCACCGAGAGCCGTCCGTCCCTGCGCAGCGCAGCGACTTACTATCCGGCCTTCGACTGGATGCGCATCAGCCTCGCGCTGATGGTCATGCTGCACCATGCCGACCTGTTCCCATGGGGGCGGCTCGGGCACTTCCGCGTGCAGGTGTTCTTCGCGCTGAGCGGCTGGCTGATCGGACGCATCTTGCTGCGCACCTCGCGCGCCGATCTCCCGCGCTTCTACTTCGGGCGCGTGATCCGGATCTGGATCCCCTACCTGCTCGCGCTCGCGCTGCTAATCGCACTGAGCTTGCTGCGCCAGCCGATCACGCCGCGCTTCCTGGAGTTCGTGCTCTACAAGCTGACCTTCGTCTACAACCTGTTCGGCACCTCGCAGCTCGCCAGCGCCCAGCACGAGATGCCTCTGTTCGGCACCGGCAACCACTTCTGGAGCATCTGCGCAGAAGAGCAGTTCTACCTGTTCGCACCGCTGCTGCTGCTGGTGCTACCGCGCGGGCTCGGACGCTCGCCGTGGCTGTGGCTCGCGCTCGCGGGCAGCGGGCTGTTCAGCTCGATCTCGCTCGGCGTGGCGGCGTCACTCGCGCATGCGCGCTGGGGTGCGCTCCATCTGCAGCCGAGGGTGCGACTCGGCCTGCTCGTCACGCTGGCATGCGGGGTGACGCTGCTCTGCGTGTTCGACGGTTGGTACAACCAGCTCGTGCCGCTGATCGCGATCTCGATCGTGCTGCTGCTGGCGCGGCCAGGCGCGAAGACCGAGCTCGGCGAGTTCTTCGGCGGCATGTCTTACCAGCTGTACCTGAACCACTGGATCGGACTGTTCGTGGCGCACGCGGTCGCAGAGCGCCTGGGCATCCGGCCGATCGCGGCCACGCTGCTGCTCGGCTTCCCGCTCTCGTTCACGCTGGCAGCCTTGCTCTACGTGCTGGTGGACAAGCGCGCGCTGGCCAGGCGCGAGCTGTGGTACACGCCGGCGCGCGCCCGCGTAGCGATGATCGCCGCCTATGCGACTACCAGCGTAGGCTTGCTCGCCGGCGCGCTGATCGCGCTCGCACGCTAGGAGAGATTCATGGAGATCGTGATCCCATCCCGCTTCAACGGACCACCCAGCACGGGCAACGGAGGTTACTCGTGCGGCCTGCTCGCCGCGCACGTGGGCGCGAGCGCAGAGGTCACGTTGCGCAAGCCGCCGCCGCTCGATCGCAAGCTGCGCGTGGAGGCGGATGAGGTGGGAGTGCGTCTGCTCGACGGTGAAGCGCTGATCGCGAGCGCACGCGCCGCGGAGCCCGTGCTGACCGTCCCCGAGCCACCCACGTACGAGCAAGCAGGCGCGGCCGAGTCCGAGTTCGTGGGCTTCGACTTTCACCACTTCGAGACCTGCTTCGTGTGTGGGACCAAGCGCGCCGATGGGCTGCGCTTGTACACCGGCAAGGTCGCCGATCGCGAGCTCGTGGCCAGCGCCTGGACGCCGGACGACAGCGTGGCCAACGCAGACGGCAGCGTGCAGAGCGCGGTCGTGTGGAGCGCCCTCGACTGCCCCACCTACTTCGCCGGGCGCATGAAGCAGTGGGGGCTGTGGGCGGTGCTCGGAAGGCAGACCGCAAAGCTGCTCGCCCCGCTGCGCGCCGGAGAGCCGCACCTCGTGGTCGCCTGGCCGATCGCGAAGGAGGGGCGCAAGTTCGAGGGCGGCGCGGCGGTGTTCACGCAGGCGGGCGAGCTGCGCGCCTACGGACGTGGGCTATGGATCGAGATCCCGGCGCCAGCCTGAGGGCGCGACGGCTGGCGCGCGAAGAAGTTCCAGACCTCGCGCGGACCGTCGAGCACCGCGCTCACCTTGCCCAGGATGCGCGGGAAGGCCGCGCTCGGACCCGGCACCACGTGGCCTCCGCCGTGCACCGCCAGCAGCACCACCTCGGCCGTGCCCTGCGCGCGCCACTGCTCGATCCAGGTGTCGGCCGACACGCCGAGTCGCATGCGCCGGAACTGCTCGGTGCCGGCCAGCTTGGCGAAGAACTCGGCGCTCTCGCGCGACGAGCGCACGTGACCTCGGGTGGCGAACCCGAACACGCTGGTGCGGCCGCCCGCGTAGGGGTTGATGCGATCGCGCGTGCCGTTGATCAGCAGCGTCGGCACCGGCTTGCCCGCCACCTCGCACGCCCAGTTGTGCTCGGTGGGCAAGCTGGCGCTGAAGGCCGCGATGCCGGCCACGCGCTCCGGCCGCTCGAGGGCGACGCGAAACGCGAGCTGTCCTCCACCCGAGTAGCCAGCCAGGAACACGCGCGCGGGATCGATCTTGGCGCTCGCCTGCAGCGCGTCCGCGAGCCTCATCACGAAGCCCACGTCGTCCAGCTGCAGCTTGCGCGCGGCGTAGCGGCCGCCGGCACGGCAGTCGTTCCAGCGTCCCTTGTAGCCGTCGGGGTAGACCGCGACGAAGCCCTGCTCGTCGGCGAGCCGGTCGAACGCGTAGCCGGTGGCGCGGCGCAGGCCCGCGCCGGTCATGCGCGAGCCATGCAAGAGCACCAGCAGGGGCGGGTGCTCGACGCGCTCGTGCGGCACGTACAGCTGGTAGCGGCGGGTCAGTCCGTCGGCCAGCAGCGAGCCGTCGTGGATGCCCGCGCTCAGCTCCGGCATCTGCGGCTCGGCCGCACGAAACAGGTGGCAAGCGGGCAACAGCAGCAGCAACCAAACGAACCGCACCCTCTATGCGGTAGCCGCATGGCGCGCTCGCAGCAAGCCCATGCTCAGGCCTGGAGCACCAACGGGCGCTCGCTCGGCTGCATCGGGAGCTCGACGGTGAAGGTGGCGCCCTCGCCGGGCTCGCTCTCGACCCGGATCAGGCCGCCGTGCGCCTCGACGATCTGCCGGGCGATGTACAGGCCGAGCCCGAGCCCGCCGTAGTTGCGCACCGAGACGCCGCGCTCGTAGCGCAGGAAGATCCGCTCCTGGTGCTCGCGCGCGATGCCCATGCCGTGGTCGCGCACGGTCATCAGCGCGCGCCCGCCGGCGTCGCCCACGGTCACCTCGATCGGCTTGCCGGCCCCGTAGATCAGCGCGTTGCGCAGCAGGTTCTCCAGCACCTGCTCCAGCCGCAGCCGGTCCCACACGCCGTGCAGATCGCCGCCGCTGTGAACGGTCAGGCCGCAGCCACCGCGGTGCAGGTCCTCGGCCATCGCCTCGGTCACGTCGTGCACCACCGTCGCCAGATCGACCGGCTCCTCGGTGAGCGCGAGCTTGCCGGCGTCGAGCCGCGACGCATCGAACAGCTCGTCCACCAGCCGCTTCATGCGGCGCAGGCTGCGCCGGACGCGGGTGGCGTAGGTCTCGAAGTCGCGCTGCCCGGCCCGCCAGCGCGGCACGAACACCTCCAGGTTGAGCAGCAGCGACGTGATCGGCGTGCGCAGCTCGTGCGACGCGATCGAGATGAACTCATCGCGCAGCCGCAATGCCTCTTGCGCACTCACTCGGGCGGCCTGCTCGTGCACGCGCGTGATGTGCTCCTGCTCCGCGCGCTGGCGATCGCTGATGTCGCGCACCGCCGTGACGCGCAGCAGCCGGCCGGCGTAGTGGTGCGGCTTGCCCGAGATCTCGAGCGCGAACTGGCTGCCGTCCTTGCGCAGGCCGATCGCCTCGTAGCGGCTCCCCGAGCTGCTGCGCATGTGCGCCGCCACGCGCTCGCGCACCTCGGGCGCACTGAGCTCATCCGCGCTGCGCCCGATCAGCTCGTCGCGCGTGTAGCCGAACATCTGCGCGAGCGCGCCGTTGACGTCGACGATGATGCCTTGATCGTGCACGG
Organism: Polyangiales bacterium; assembly: GCA_036277895.1. GTDB lineage: Bacteria > Myxococcota_A > Polyangia > Polyangiales > DASUME01 > DASUME01. The sequence goes on along the minus strand of DASUME010000415.1, from coordinate 490 downwards.
CCACGCCCTCGAAGGTGGCGTCGAACAGGCTCTGGAAGCGCGCCGTGTTCTCGGACAGGCTCTCCAGCAGGCGCACCCGCTGGAGCAGGACCGTCATGCACAGGCCGAGGATGGTCGTCAGGCCGGGCAGGAAGATGGTCGTGCGCAGCTGCGCGTTCACAGCGATCAGCACGCAGCTGCCAGCGAAGCTGTACACCGCCAGCGCGTAGAGCCAGCGTCGCGAGGCCACGCTCGCGCACAACGCGAACACCAGCACGTAGGCGCCGAGGATCCAGTTGGGGTCCTGCGCGTTGTGGTGGAGCAGGTAGCCGTAGTGCGAGAGCAGGAGCAGCGAGCCCACGTAGTAGAGCGACTCGCTTTGCCGCCGCGCCGCATTCCAGCGCGAGGCGAGCGCGAACGACGCGAAGAACCACAGCACGACCGCCAACCTGCTCAGCAGCGGGTTGAACGAGCCGGGCAGCAACCACTCGCAGACGAACCACCAGGTCAG
>DASUME010000414.1:0-4069 GCA_036277895.1 Polyangiales bacterium | reverse complement strand
CCCCGGCGCCCACCGAGCAAGTCGCGAGCTCGCTGGCCGCGGTGCGCGCGGCCGAAGAGGCGGGCGCGAAGGAAAACCCGGAGGCTGCTCTGCACGTGAAGCTCGCGCAGGAGCAGCTGCAGCAGGCCCACGAGCTGATGGAGCACGAGCACAACGCGAAGGCGAAGGACAAGGCGATGCGCGCACGCAACGACGCCGAGCTCGCGCTGAGCCTCACCCACGAACAACAAGCCAACAAGAAGCTGGAGAGCTTCCGTCAAGCTCACCAGACTGCGGCGCAGCCCGCGCCACAAGGAGACATGCAATGACCCGTGACCCATCACTTCGATCTCTGCAGCGCAGTCGCCGCTTCGGGCTCCCCGCGACGTGCGGCGCCCTCATGCTGGCCAGCCTGGGCTGCGCACACACCCCGCCCAAGGAGCTCGTCGACGCGCGCGACGCGTACAAGAGGGCGTCAAGTGGCATCGCCGCCGAGCAGGCCCCAGCCGATCTTCACACCGCCGACAACGCGCTTCAGGAAGCGGAGCTCAGCTTCGAAAAGGACGGCGACAGCGAGCACGCGCGCGACCTGGCGTACGTGGCGACGCGCAAGGCGCAGCTCGCGGAAGTGCGCGGCCGCGTACTGCAGAGCCAGAACGAGCTCGACCGGCTGGAGGCCGAGACACAGAGCCAGCAGCGTGCGGACTTGCAGAACTTGCGGGGGAAGTACGAGACGCAGCAGCAGCAGCTCGCGGCCTCGCAGGCCGCCCTGGAAGACGCCAAGCGGCGCGCCGACCAAGCGGCCGCCGATCTCGCGCGCATCGCGAGCGTAAAGCAGGAGCCGCGCGGGACCGTGATCACGCTCTCGGGGGAGCTGTTGTTCACGAGTGGCAGTGCTGACCTGATGCCTGGGGCAGAGGCCAAGCTGTCGCAGGTCGCGCGCGCGCTCACGCAGCAAGATAAGAGTGCGCGCATCACGGTGGAGGGCCACACGGACTCGCAGGGCAGCGACGAGTTCAACCTCGACCTGTCCACGCGGCGCGCCGATGCCGTGCGCAGCTATCTCTCCTCGCACGGCGTGGCCGGCGACCGAATCGGCGCGCGCGGCATGGGCGAGGCCCAGCCCGTGGGCAGCAACGACACGCCGCAAGGGCGGGCCAACAACCGACGCGTCGAGATCGTGGTGGAGCCACCGAAGGCCGCGAGCTCGCCGACGTGAGCCATCGCTCGATGCGTCGCATAACCTCGCCGATACGCGTAGACCTCATGGCGTCGAAGCCCTCATCACATCGAGCGCGTCGCGGCCTGGGCCTCAGAGGTCGACGAGCTCGGCAAGGGTTCGGTTCGAGGTTGCCTCGCCCGCGGCTCGGTCCAGCTCCTGCCAGAGCTCGAGCGCCTGATCGACGTTGCGGATGGGGGCGATCCGGGTGCTAGCCTGCGGGACGCGTAGCGCGTCGAGCACGTCCTTGACGCGGATCGTGCGCAGTGGCCTGGCTGGTGCGAAGCGCGGCGACTCGTCATCGGCGAGCTTCGAGAGCAAGCCGCTCTGCATCAAGCGTTGCAGCACCGGCTCCAGCAGGTTGGCCGGCATGTCGAGCTCGTCGCACAGGGCGTCGAGGCTGGGGGCCGGCTCGCCGGACGCGAAGTGGCGCGCGATGCGCAGGCTGGCCGCGAGCGCAGCCACCTCGCGGTACATCGGCTCGCGGCTGGCGTGGCGCGCGCTCTGGGCGAGGCTGCGGTTGTTCTGATGGATCGCCGCGACCTGGGCGCCGATCAGCACCATCAGCCAGGATACCTGCAGCCAAGCCAGGAAGATCGGCAGCGCGGCGAAGCTGGAGTAGAGCGCGTTGAAGCGCGCGACGCCGACCTGGAAGCGCACGTGTGCGATCAGCATGCCGTACCAGGCCACGGCACCGATCGCGGCGCCCACCGCGGCCGAGCCGAGCTGTACCTTCGTGCAAGGCATGAGCTTGTACAGCACGATCAGGCCGATGAAGAGGATGAAGAGCGGCGCCAGCAGCGACACCAACGGAGCCACGATGCTCGAGATGCCGAGCGTGTCGCCGGCCGCTCGGAGCATCGCGATGGCCTGCCCCGCCGTGGTGAGGCCGGCCGCGGCCATCAGGCACAACGGCGTGACTACCAGGATTGCGGCGTAGTCGCGGAGCTGGTCGAGCGCGCCGCGTCCGGTGGCAACGCTCCAGAGCTCGTTGAGCGCGCCCTCCACGTTGCGCAGCAAGCGCGTGGCAGCGTAGAACAAGGTGAGCAAGCCGATGAAGCCGAGGCTGGTGACGCCGGTGCGATCGACGAAGCTCAAGACCTGCTCGAACGCGCTGCGCAGTGCCTCGTTGCCCGAGAGCAGACCGATCACGTAGGGGCGGATCGTCTGATCGATCATCGTGTCGTATGCGCCGAAGCCCTTCAGCACCGCGAACACGAACGCGAGCAGCGGCACCAGCGACAGCACGGTGAAGTAGGTGAGCGCCGCGGCCCGTACGTGCAGCGTGTCTCCGAGCACCAAGCTGCGCACGGTGCGCTCCGCGATGCGCGCGACGCGGTACCAGCGCGCCTGACGCGCAGGCAGCTCGTCCAGCCGGCGCTCCCAGATGCGGTGCCGAAAGAAGTCGTCCTTGTCGTGCACCCACGAGCGCACGCGCGTCGTCAATCCCGACATCTCGCTCCGGCGTGGCTAAGCACGGCTTCAGGCTCCCGGCTCGAGCTCGAGGATGCTCCGCAGGCGTGCGTCGATGGCGTCGTCACCCTGCGCGTTCACCCTCGTGCTGAGCACCTTGCTGGCGGCCCGCAGGCGCGCGACCTCACCGCGCGTGCGGTGCGCCCGGGCGATGGCGGCGAGCGCTGCCGCCACGGCGATCAGCGTGATCAGCGCGAGCACCACGGGCAGCGTTCCAGCGACCAGCGCAGCGAGGCTCGGCGCTGGCTCGCTCGGCGTATGCTTGGCGCGCGCGGCCTGCTGCGACGTCGCCAGCTTGTGCTCGAGCGCCTCGAGTCGCGACGCGAGGTCCGCGATCTGCGCGTCTCGCTCGTCGCCTGCCGGGTCGACCTCCACGACCGGGGATCTGTCGCCCGCCGCTCGCGCCTCGTCATTGAAGCGCAGCGGAGCCGCCATCGCCTCGGCCGTTGGCTGCTCGCGGATCGGGAGCGCCGGGGGTGCGCTCGATGGCTGGGGCGGCGGGGCGGCGGAGGCACGCAGCTCCGCCTCGAGTGCCTCGTCATGAAGCCTGCCCGCGCCTGCGTGACAGCCAATACCGAGACACACGAGCAAGAGCAGCGAGCGTTCTCTCCGCATGCGAGCCCTCCCAGGCAAGATCGAGTTCGGGATCGACATCGGGGCCATTGCAAGAGCAGCGCCGAGGCGCTCACGCTGGCTCGCAGCTTGCGTCGTCGCGTGGACGAGCCGAGGAGAGTGCGATGGTGACCGTTCGATTCTTCCTGGCCTTCCTGCTGCCGAGCGTGGCGATCGGACTGCTGGAAGGAGCGACCCGACGCTACTGGCTCGCGTGTCTGCTGACCTTACTTGGCTGGATCCCCGGTGTGGTCTACGCGCTGATCGTGCTCTACCGCCACGAGGCGAGGCCCTTTCCGGTGCCACTCCCAAGGCGTCCAAGCCTGCGGTCGTGAGGCGCTCGGGCGAGCCAAGCTGCCCCTGTGGGGTGTCCTGGTCTCTGTGGCCGACGCTGTTCGAGCTGTCGTGCGGCATGCTCGTGCGGACTTCCTCCGCCCGCCCACGATCGAAGCCGCTGGGATTTTCTCTGAGGAGGGCTCGCCAGAAATCCCACTGGGCGGCCGCCACCCAAGAAAAGCGGAGCCCTTTCGAGGCTGTGCCGACCGCTGTCGGTGGCATGTGCAGTGCAGTCGAGCTTGCGACGTACTGCTTTTGGCCCGGGACCCCAAATGAAGAACCTCACCGCTGGCGCTTCGTTGCTCGCGATCCTGATCATGTCCGGCTGCGAGGAACGCCGCGTCCCTGCGCAGCACGGGGCGCGAGCACACTCGGCACCCGTGATGCACACCGCTGCCAAGCCCAACCTGCCCTGGCCTGACGGCTGGCTGGTGGTCTCCGAGGACGAAT
>DASUME010000413.1:0-12356 GCA_036277895.1 Polyangiales bacterium | reverse complement strand
GTTCTGCGCCTCCTGCAACCGCGTGCGAGTCACGGCGAGGGGCGACATGCGCGCCTGCCTCGCCTCGCGCTCCGGCGTGTCCCTGCGCGATGCCATGCGCAACGGCGCGAGCGACCGCGAGTTGGCCTGGCTGGTACACGGTGCGCTCGGCAGCAAGCTCGCGGGTCACCTGTTCAACGATGCCGACGAGCGCGAGCACCAGAACGTGGGGATGTCGCTGGTCGGCGGCTGAGCCCGAGAGTACAACTCGGCTCCACGTGCGTCGCCTCGCCCTCGTCTTGACTGTGTTTGGACTGCTCGCCTGCGAGCAGCGGGCTGCGCTGCGCGAATGGCAGGCGTCCGATCACCAGCCGCCGCCCGCGGTCACGCCGGAGGGCCAGGGCGCGGGCGAAGACACGGCTGCGGGCGCCAACACGCGCGCTGCGCAGGCGCTCTGGGAGTCGCGCTGCGCCACGTGCCACGGTGCGGATGGCCGCGGCAACGGTCCCGGCAAGCCACCGGTGGCGCAGATCCCGGACTTCACCAGCCGGGACTACGTCAAGAAGCACAGCGACGCCGAGCTGCACGCGATCATCAAGAATGGCCGCGGCCTGATGCCGGCGTTCGGCGCGGAGCTGACCGATCTCGGCATCGATGCGATGGTCGCGCACGTGCGCTCACTCGCGCGTTGAGCCCGCTCGGCTCGTGAGTTTTGCAGGACCGCGCCGGATCAGGTAAACAGCGAGTCCTAACTCTCCTCCCGAATCGTCTAATGGCAGGACGGCGGTCTTTGGATCCGCTAATCATGGTTCGAATCCATGTTCGGGAACCAGTTTGATGCGGTCTGAGTACAAGGACCTCTGCGAGCTCTACGAAGCGAGCGTGAAGCGCTTCGCGAGCCGCCCGCTGTTCGGGGTGCGCGAGGCTCGTGGCTGGCACTGGCTCAGCTACCGCGACTTCGCCAGCAAGGTGGAGACGCTGCGTGCGGCGCTCTTGCAGGGTGGCTTGCAGCGTGGTGATCGCGTCGCGCTGATCGCACCCAACGGCACGGACTGGGCGGCCGTCGCGTTCGCGACCTTCACCGCCGGCGGGGTGCTGGTGCCCGTCTACCCGTTCCAGCGCTACGACGACTGGCTGGAGATCCTGCGCGACGCGAACCCGCGCTTCGTGTTCACGCACAACATCGAGGCCGCGAGCGCGGTGCACGGCTGGCGTGCAGATCTGGATCCGAGCCTCACGCTGGTGTGCCTCTCGCATCGCCGCATCGCCGGTGCGGTCTCGCTCGACGAGCTCACCGAGAAGGCGCTCTGGGAAGCGCGCCCCGTGGTGCGGCCACGCCCCAGCGATCTGGCCACGCTGATCTACACCTCGGGCACCATGGGGCGACCCAAGGGCGTGGAGCTCACGCACGCCAACCTGATCAGCAACCTGAACGGCCTGCGCCGGATCTTCCCGGTCACCGCCGAGGATCGCTCGCTGTCGTACCTGCCGTGGGCGCACGCGTTCGGGCAGGTGGTCGAGCTGTACGGCATGTTCTCGATGGGCGCCTCGATGGCCCTCGCGCCCAGCGAGGAAGACATCATGAAGAGCCTGCTCGAGGTGCGACCGAGCCTGATCTTCAGCGTGCCCAAGCTGTTCAACCGCATCTACGACACGCTCCAGGAGCGTATCCGTGAGCGCGGTGCACTGGCGCGCCGGCTGTTCGACGACGGGCTCGACAACGCGCGCATCCGGCGCCGAGTTCGCAACGCGGGCAAGGCGCGCGGCACCGTGGAGCTGAAGGCCAAGCTGTACGAACGCTTCGTGTTCAACCCGGTGCGCCAGCAGTTCGGGGGCCAGGTGCGCTACGCGGTGTGCGGTGGCGCGGCGCTCCCGCCCGAGGTCGCGGAGTTCGTCGACAGCCTCGGCATTACGCTCTACGAGGGCTATGGGCTCACCGAGTGCTCGCCGATCGTGAGCGCGAACTGGCCCGGCGCCCGCAAGCTCGGCTCGGTGGGCAAGCCCTTGCCGTCGGTGCGCGTGCTGGTCGACTACGAGGTCGGGCCCAACACGCGCGACGGCGAGATCATCGTCTACGGGCCGAACGTGATGCGCGCGTACCACAACCAGCCCGAGGAGAGCGCGTTTGCGCTCACGCGCGACGGCGGCCTGCGCACGGGCGACCTCGGCTACATCGACAAGGACGGCTTCCTGTTCGTCACCGGCCGCATCAAGGAGCAGTACAAGCTCGACAACGGCCGCTACGTGGTGCCCACGCCACTCGAGGCGGAGCTGCGCTCGTCGCGATACGTGCGCAGCGCGATGGTCTACGGCGACGGGCGCCCCTACAACATCGCGCTGATCGTGCCGGACCTCGACGAGCTGCGCGGCTGGGCGGCCGAGAACCAGGTGCGGGCGCCAGACGTGCCGTCACTGCTGCGTCACCCGGAAGTCGAGAAGCTGTACGCCGCCGAGATCGAGCGCTACTCGGAGAGCTTCCGCGAGTACGAGCGAGTGCGCGCCTTCGTGCTGCTGGAGCGCGACTTCACGGTCGAGGATGGGACATTGACCCACACCCAGAAGATTCGCCGGCGTGAAGTCACGATGCGCTACGCGCGCCTGGTCGACGAGCTGTATGGAGGCAGTCGAGGCGCCGCAGCTCTGGTAGATTAGCGCCTCACTGGGAGATTCAGAGATGGCGGAAGCAACGTGGAGCTACCCGACACGCATCTTGTTCGGCATCGGCGCGGTGGCTGACGTCGGGAAAGAGGCGAAGAACCTCGGCATCACCAAGGCCCTGGTGGTCGCAGATCCGGGGGTCGCAAAGGCGGGCCTGACCGCGCCGGTCGAGAAGTCGCTGACGGCCGCCGGCATCGAGGTCGCGCACTTCGACGCCATCTCCACCAACCCGACCGAGGCCGAAGCGAAGGCGGCCGCGAAGGCGTACGTCGACGCGAAGGCCAACGGCGTGATCGCGGTCGGCGGCGGTGCGCCGCTCGACGTGGGCAAGGTGGTGCGCGTGCTCGTCACCGAGTCGCTGCCGCTGGTGGAGCTCGACGACGCGATCGGCGGCGACGCGAAGATGAAGGGCGTGTTCCCGCCCATGATCGCGATCCCCACCACCGCGGGCACCGGCAGCGAAGTCGGGCGCAGCGGCGTGGTGACGGTGGAGAAGACGGGCAAGAAGACCATCATCTTCCACCCGAAGCTGGTGGCGAACGTGGCGGTGCTCGATCCCAAGCTGACCGAGAGCCTGCCGCCGCACATCACGGCGGCCACGGGCTTCGACGCGCTCACGCACTGCATCGAGGCGTACCTATCCAAGGGTGATCACCCGATGGCGGACGCGATCGCGCTCAAGGGCATCCAGCTGGCCGGCAAGTTCCTGGAGCGCGCGGTGAAGAACCCGCAGGACCTGGAGGCGCGCGGCGCGATGCTGAAGTCGTCGATGATGGGCGCGGTCGCGTTCCAGAAGGGGCTCGGCGTCTGCCACAGCCTCGCGCACCCGCTCGGCGCCGAGCACAACATGCACCACGGGCTCGCGAATGCGATCTGCCTGCCGGCGGTGCTCGACTTCAACCGCAGCGCGGTGCAAGGCCGCGTCGCCGAGGTGGCCCGCGCGCTGGGCGTGCGCGGCGGCGACGAAGACACGCTCGCGTTCGAGTGCTCGGGCGCCGTGCGCGCGCTGCGCCACAAGGTGGGCCTGCCCGAGGGCCTACGCGCCCAGGGCATCACGGACGCGGACATCCCCAAGCTCGCCAAGCTCGCGCTCGAAGACGCCTGCCACGGCGCGAACCCGCGCGCCTGCACGGAACAAGACATGGAGCAGCTCTACCGCGTCTCGCTCTGATCCCGTGCCCGTGCGCGAGCGAGAGCGGGCAGGGGCAGGGGCAGGGGCGGGGGTAGGGCTTTGCGTAACTGCGGGCGGTGGTCTACGTCCCGCGTCCAATGTCCTTTCTCGACGAGCTCAAGTGGCGTGGATCGCTGCATCAGACCACCGGTGAGGAGGCGCTGCGTGCGCACCTCGAGGCGCCGGGGCGCGTCGGGTATTGCGGCTTCGACCCGACCGCGGACAGCCTCACCGTCGGGCACCTCGTGCCGATCATCATGCTCCGGCGCTTCCAGCAGGCGGGCCACAAGCCCGTCGCGCTGATCGGCGGCGCCACCGGCCTGATCGGAGACCCATCCGGCAAGGACGCCGAGCGTACGCTGCAGACGCGCGAGCACATCGAGGCCAACGCGGCGGGCCAGCGCAAGGTGCTCGAGCGCTTCATCGACTTCGGCGCAGGGGCGCAGCTCGTCAACAACGCCGACTGGCTGGAGAAGCTCAGCTACATCGACGTGCTGCGCACGGTCGGCAAGCACTTCTCGATCAACGCCATGATCCAGCGCGACTCGGTGCGCACGCGGCTCGAGAGTCGCGAGCAAGGCATCAGCTACACGGAATTCAGCTACATGCTGCTGCAGGCGTACGACTTCCTGCACCTGCACAAGACGATGAACGTCAGCTTGCAGATGGCCGGCTCCGATCAGTTCGGCAACATCGCGTCCGGCGTGGACTTGATCCGCCGTGAAGCGCAGGGCGCGGGGCACGAAGCGTTCGGTCTGACGGCGCCGCTGTTGCTGCGCTCGGACGGCAAGAAGTTCGGCAAGAGCGAGAAGGGCGCGGTCTGGCTCAGCGCCGACAAGACCAGCCCGTACGCGTTCTACCAGTTCTGGATCAACGTCGACGATGCCGACGTGGGCAAGTACATCAAGCTGTTCACCTCAGCGAGCCGCGCGGAGGTCGAGGCTCTGGTCGCGGCGCACGAGCGGGAGCCGCACAAGCGCGAGGCACAGCGCAGCTTGGCGCGCGAGATGACCACGCTCGTGCACGGTCCGGAGGCGGTGCGCGTCGCGGAGAGCGCGTCGAGCGCGTTGTTCTCGGGCGACGTGCGCGCGATCGACGCCAGCGTGTTCGAAGATGTGCTCGCCGACGTACCGAGCACGCAGCATGCGCGCGCCGAGCTGGATGCCGGCGTGTCCCTGTTGGACCTGTTGCCGCAGACCTCGCTCGCGAGCAGCAAGCGCGAAGCTCGCCAGTTCCTCGAGAGCGGTGCGGTCGCGGTTAACGGCCAAAAGGCCACGCTGGAGATGCGACTCTCCGTGGGCGATCTCGTCCACGGAGAGGCCATCTTGCTCAAGCGCGGCAAGAAGCAGTGGCACCTCACGCGCTGGGCGTGAGAGCGGCGGCCGCATCGCTGCGGCAGCCGTGAGGCCTCACTGGCGGCCGCGGATCTTGATCAGCTCGGGGATCTCGATGACCGGGAAGAACGCGGTCAGGCCCTTGACGAGGTCGCTGAAGAAGTCGACGCCGGCGTCGATCGTCGCACCCGGGTCGATCACGATGCCTTCGCCGCCGGAAACCAGGTCAAGAGCGTCGTCGTCGATCGAGATAAGTTGATTGTTCATGATCCATGCCTCCAAAAAGTAGCTTGGGTTCTCGGGCAGTCTTACTGCCCAGAGCGTTCGGGCCAGCGCGGCGGGGGGGGTCGAGCTGGGCAGTCGGGGTGAAGGGAGTCTCGAGGTCGCGCCGTGCCCTCTCGATCCGTTCCCCTTGTGGTGCCCCGTTCCTAGTCGTTTTTATGGACACTTCGTCACCGCACCCGCGAAATACCGCGCTTCAACAGGTCTGAGTGGCGCCTGTGACCACGCCTTTGGCCGCCAAGACTGGGCGCAAAGGTAGCCACGCAGCTGCACACTGACGAGCCAGCCGTGCAACGAGCGAGCTCGTCGTGGGCGGGCCTGGCCGAACCGGACCTGCCGTGACCGGATCGGCCGCGAGCGACGGAGCCGCGTCAGCTTGGCCATGACGGGAACGGCGCGCGCGCTGCTCGCGCAGCCAGGCCTCGATCTCCGCGTGCGTAGCGTGCACGATCATCCTTGGAACCCGCCCTCGTCCAGGTACTTCCTCTCCTCGGGGCGCGTGGCGCGGCCGAGGATCGGGTTGCGGTGCGGGAAGCGACCGAAGCGCTTCACGATGTCGCGATGCTGCTTGGCATGGCTGAGGTTCGGCTCTCCGAGCTCCTCCGCGAGCTGCACCGACCGCTCCTGGTCGTCGAGGTCCTCGGAGTGTCCGAACGGCAGGTACACGAAGAGGCGCATCTCCTTGTCGAGCTGCTGGTCGAGCTTCGCGCGCAGCGCACGGTCCGCGATCTCGCGCGCGAGCGCGTCGGTCGCGTACATGCGCGGTGTGCCGCGGAAGGCGTTGCGCGGGAACTGATCGAGCAGCACGCAGAGCGCGAGCACACCCTCGGGCGAGTCGCGCCACGAGGCCAGCTCGCCGCGCACGGCGGACTCGTGCAGCGTCAGGAAGCGCTCGCGAAAGCGCCGGTCGAACTCGTCGTCCTTCGCGAACCACATGCGCGGCCCCGCGCCGCGCCAGAACTCGATCACCTCCTGCGGAGCCGCGGCGGGCGCGCCTCCGCAGCCTCCGAGCGCGAGCACCAAGCCGAGCGCCGTCCAGCAGACCCCATTTCGCATAAACGCCTTCCTTTCGCGGAGAACTGTGCGGGCCGCGGCCAGTAGGGACAATGCTCGAACTAGTGACAGCATTTGCTACGATTTGATCCATATGGAAGAGCCGCTGGAGAGCGCCGAGTTGCTCGCGTTCACACGCACGGTCGATGCACGTTCACTGTCGCGTGCGGCGCTCGAGCTGCGCGTGCCGCGCGCGACCATCGGCCGCCGCCTGCAGCGCCTGGAGGAGCGGCTGGGCGTGCGCCTGCTGCGACGCACCACGCGCAGCTTGCTGCTGACCGACGCGGGCGAGGCGCTCTACCGGAGCGCGCGCATCGCGCTCGACGCCGTGCGCCAGGCCGAGGAGAGCGTGCGCCGGCGCGACGACGTCGTGCGCGGCGAGCTACGCGTCTCGGTGCCGCCGTTCACCAACCCGCACTTCCACACGCTGATCGCGGACTTCATGCTGCGCTATCCCGAGGTCTCGCTGCAGCTGCACTTCTCCACGCAGCACGCAGACCTGCAGCGCGGCGCCTTCGACGTGGCCATCCGCGGTACACGCGCGCTCGAGCCGGGGTTGGTAGCGCGCGTGCTCACGCGCTCCTCGTTGATCGCTGTCGCCGCGCCGTCGTACCTCGCACGCAAGGGCAAGCCGCGTACGCTGCGCGACCTGCGTCAGCACTCCTGCCTGCTCTCTTTCGCGCGCGGGGAGCTGCCGCAGACGCACTGGATCGACCGCAAGGGCAGGCAGGTCCAGGTCGCGGGCGGCATCGCCTCCAACGACATCACGTTCCTGCGCCAGGCCGCGATCGACGGCATCGGCATCGCATACCTGCCGCTCGAGCACGTGCGGCCCGCGCTCGACGATGGCCGGCTGGTGCAGGTGCTCAAGGGCAACCTGGAGACCACCACGCAGCTCGCGGTGGTCTACCTGGAGCGCGAGTTCCTGGCTCCGCAGGTGCGCGCTTTCGTGGACGCCGTGGTGGTCTTCGCGCGCGAGCACCCCGAGGCGCTCTGGCCCGAGCCACCGCGTCCGCTCAAGGCGTGAGGCTCTCGTCTTCGAGCGCGTCCTCGTCCTGAAGCGCGTCCTCGTCGTCGAGCTCGTCTTCATCGACGTCGGACTTGCCGTGGTCTTCGCCGCTCTTGCCCTTGCCGCCGTCCTTCTCGAACTTGACGGGCTTGCCCTTGCCGCCGTCCTTCTTGGCCTTGAAGCGCTTGCTCTTGCCGCCGTCCTTCTCGGCCTTGGCGGGCTTGCCCGCGCCGCCGTCGGCGAACTTGCCGCCCTTCAAGGCGGACTCGGTGAACGAACCTTCGTCGTCGGCGTCGACGGCGCAACCAGTGGTCGAGACCGCACCGATGAAGAGGGCGGCAAGGATGAATTTCTGCATGTTGGTTCTCCTCCGTCGTCGCCGCAGTGGCAGCGCATCGACTCAGGCATAGAGGGAGCGGGCTCTGATTCGGTTGAAAGAAAGCTCAGGGCGAGTTGATCACCATCTCGACGCGCAGCGGCGCGGCGCCCACCCGCGTCGACGGCACGGTCATCTGTAGGGTGCCTCGCAGATGGGTCTCGCCCAGCGCACCGGGCAGGGCCTGCGTGGTGGTCAGCTCGAGCTCGAGGCTGGTGGAGCGCGGCGCTGCGTTCCCCCAGGTCGATCCGCGGAGCAGCGCATGAAGGCAGCTTCAGCGAGCACGTTGCCGCGATAACGCCGTCGTAGGGGTTGCTGCGCGACGGCCAAGGTGTCCGCAGTGACGCGGCTTGCAGTCAGATCGACTCGAAGTATCGCTTCAGCTCCCAGTCGCTGACCGCCTTCTCGTACTGACGGAGCTCCCACTCGCGCGTGGCGACGTAGTGGTCGACGAACGGCTCACCGACGATCGCGCGCGCGAGCTCGCCGGCCTTGAGCATGCGCGTTGCACTGGCGAGATCGCGCGGCAGCCACGGCCCGCCGCTCGAGCCATCGCCGGTGGTCGCCGCGGGCGGCTCGATCGCGTGATCGATGCCGTACAGCCCCGAGCCGAGGCAGGTGGCCATCGCGATGTAGGGGTTGATGTCCGCGGCCGTCTGGCGGTGCTCGAAGCGCGTGCTCGCGCCGCCGCTGCCGCCGATGTAGCGCACCGCCGTGGTGCGGTTCTCGACGCCCCAGCTCGCCGTCAACGGCGCCCACACACCGGGCACGTAGCGCTTGTAGCTGTTGATCGTGGGCGCGTAGAGCGCGGTCACCTCGGGCATCGCCTTGATCAGGCCGCCGAGGTAGTGGCGCCCGAGCTGCGACAGCCCGTGCTCACTCTTCGGGTCCGCGAACAGGTTCTTGTGCTTGGTGCTGTCCCACAGGCTCTGGTGCAGGTGACCGCTCGAGCCCGGCAGATCCGCGTTCCACTTGGCCATGAACGTGAGCGAGAGGCCCTGTTCGGCCGCGACCTGCTTGGCCAGCGTCTTGAACAGCGCCGCCTGATCGGCTGCGCTCACCGCCGGTGCATACTTGATCGCGACTTCGTAGACGCCCGGTCCGGTCTCCGTGTGGATCGCCTCGAGCGCGATCTCGAAGCGATCGCAGGCGTCCATCAGCGCGTGCACGAACTCCTTCTGCTGGCCGGTGCGCAGCCACGAGTAGCCGAACATGCCGGGCGTGATCGGCGTCAGGTCTTGATAGTGCTTCGCCCGCAGCGACTCCGAGCTCTCCTTGAAGACCCAGAACTCGAACTCCGCGCCGAACAGCGGCACGTAGCCGGAGGCCTGGGCGCGCGCGACGATGCGCTTGAGCAGGCCGCGCGGACAGGCGGGGTGCGCCTTGCCGTCGGGCAGCTTGAAGTCGAGCAGGAAGCCGGCGGTGTTCGGCTCGTTCGGCAGCACGCGGAAGCTGTCGAGGTCGATGTGGGCGTGGATGTCCGGGTAGCCGGAGCTCGGACCGGACGTGTTGTCGTAGCAAACGTCGCCGATGTCCCAGCCGAAGATGACGTCGCAGAAGCCGAAGCCGCCGTCCACCACCGACCAGAACTTGTCGAGCGCCACGTACTTGCCACGCAGCACGCCGTCGATGTCGAAGCCGCCCACTTTGACGCGGCGAATGCCATGGGTCTCGAACAGCCCGCGAAGTTCTTCCAGCTCCATGCGCGCACTATACACGGCACTCGTGCCCACCTGGGACCACACGCAGGCGTGTGGGCCAAGGTTTTGTTGCTCGGCGAGTGGTGGCATGATCCGGCCGTGCACCTGCGCCGCTACCTCGTGCCCGCGCTGTTTCTGCTCGCCTGCGACGACGACGACGCGCGCGGCACCGTGTCGCTCGATGGTGGACCTCCGATCGACACCGGCACGGACACCTCGACCAACCCCGAGCCGGACGCCAGCTGTGAGACGTCGATGCTCACCGATCTCGACCACGACGGCTTCTCGCGCGCGTACGGTGATTGCAACGATTGTGATCCGCTGATCGGCGTGGGCGCCTACGACTTTCCCGGCAACGGCCTCGACGAAGACTGCTCGGGCCGCGACGCGACGCTGGCCGATCGGAGCTGCGACACCAGCCTCGAAGACGACGACCGCGAGATCCGCGACGCGCTGCGCGCGTTCGGCGTGTGTGGTGAGCCGCACAGCACGGGCTCCGGGCGTGATGGCTTGATCACCGCACGCTTTGCGCGCATCGACCCGAGCAAGGAGGGGCTCGCCGATCCGCGGCAGGTCTGGCTGCCCGAGCACTTCGGCGTGATCCTGCCGCGAGCGGGGCAGCGCTTGCTCGCGCTGTCGACCGGCGTCGCGCGCGATGTCGACGCGGACGACTTTACGCCCGCCTGCGACGTCTTCGACAGCGAGCACGGCGCAGCTCCTCCCGAGGGCTTTCCGCGTGACGCCAAGGCGTGCGGAAAGAAGCCGATCTCCGAGGGCGCGCTCGCGTACGACGACGTGGTGCTCGAGCTGACGCTGCGTGCGCCCGTGAACGCCACCGCCTTCGCGTTCGACTCGCTGTTCCTCACCCACGAGTACCCGGACTTCGTGTGCAGCCGCTACAACGACTTCTTCGTCGTGCTGATGGATCCCGCGCCCGAGCAGGCCGACGACGACGACAACATCCTGTTCGACAGCGAGGGCGATGCGATCGGCGTGAACAGCGCGCTGCTCTCGGTGTGCGAGCGAGCCGAGCCACAGCGCGTCGCGCGCGACATCGTGTGCTCACAGGGGGATGCGTTGTTGAAGGACACCGGCTACGGCGCCGAGGAATCGAGCTGCGGCGCGGGCAACGGCAGAGACCTCGGCGGTGCATCGACGGGCTGGTTGCGTACCGAGATGCCGATTCGCCCGGGGCGCACGTTCACGCTGCGCTTCGTGCTCTGGGATAGCGGCGATGCGACGCTCGACTCGACCGTGCTGCTCGACAACTTCCGCTGGCTGAACACTCCACCATCCGGAAACACAGCCCCGATCGGCTCGCTCACGTCTGGCTGACAATTTTGTCGAACGTCGACAAAGGTGTTCGGAAGCGCGGACGCTCCGTTTCGCGATTCCCATAGATCTGCGCGCAGATCGCGAGAGGCATGCGGCTTGCTCAAGAAGCATGAGCAAAACGCACGTCTTCTCGCGGTTTTCCGCACTGAGACGTGCCCGAAATAGACGGGAAACGGACTCAGACATGTCAGACGCTCTCAGCCAGACTCGTGTCGTCGTCGTAGGAAACGGACTCGTGGGGCATCGCTTCGTCGAGGAGCTTCGCGAGCGCGACCCCGAGCGCACGATGCAGATCACGGTGGTCGGCGAGGAGCCGCGCTTCGCCTACGACCGCGTGCACCTGAGCGCGTACTTCGAGGGCACACCCGCGGCCGAGCTCGCCGTCGCGTCGCGCGAGCGCTACCAGGAGCTCGGCGTCGAGACGATCCTCGGTGACCGCGTCGAGAAGATCGATCGTGTGTCACGCGTGGTGACCACGGGTGCGGGCTTCAAGCTGCACTACGACATGCTGGTGCTCGCGACCGGCTCCAAGGCGTTCGTGCCGCCGCTGCAGAACGTCGATGGTCTGGGCTGCTTCGTGTACCGCACGATCGACGACGTGCTCTCGATCGAGGCGTACGCGAAGAAGGTGAAGCGGGGCATCGTGATCGGTGGCGGCTTGTTGGGGCTCGAGGCGGCGCGCGCGCTGAAGGGGCTCGGGCTGGAGACGACGGTGGTCGAGTTCGCACCACGCCTGATGCCGATGCAGCTCGATGCGGTCGGTGGTCGCATGCTGCGCTCGCGCATCGAGTCGCTCGGCGTGACCGTGCGCAGCGACACCAACAGCTCGGCGGTCGTGCTCGACGAGCACCGCAAGGTGAAGGCACTACAGCTGGTGGACGGCTCGCGCATCGAGACCGATCTGATCCTGTTCTCGGCCGGCATTCGCCCGCGCGACGAGCTCGCCAGGGATTGCGGGCTCGCGATCGGCGCGCGCGGCGGCATCGTGATCGACGACCACTGCCGCACCAACGACGCGCACATCTACGCGATCGGCGAGTGCGCGCTGTGGGAGAACAAGATCTACGGCCTGGTCGGACCCGGCTACACGATGGCGCGCACGGCGGCGGGCCAGATCTTCGGCGAGACGCACCACAAGTTCGAGGGTGCGGACATGTCGACCAAGCTCAAGCTGATGGGCGTCGACGTGTGCTCCTTTGGCGATGCGTTCGGGACCACGGAAGGCGCACGCGGCATGAGCGTGGTCGACGAGTACCGCGACATCTACAAGCGCATCATCCTGAGCGCGGACGGCAAGAAGCTGCTCGGCGGCATGCTCGTCGGCGACGCCAGCGACTACGACTATCTGTCGGCGCTCGCGCGCGATGGCAGCGAGTTGCCCTCGATTCTGGAGAGCTTGTTGGTCGCGCCTGGGGAAGCACGTCCGCAGCTGGCGCTCGGCGACACCAGCGTGATCTGC
>DASUME010000412.1:0-2098 GCA_036277895.1 Polyangiales bacterium | reverse complement strand
GTCGATCGCGCTGGCTCTGATATGTAGCTCGGGTTCGAGTTTTCCGCTCGCTTGGTGCACGGCCGGCGCTGAGCGTAGGAGTAGCGCGGCCGCCATGGCCGAGTTTGGGCGCGACTCTACCATTGGGCGCGAAGCGCTGTAGCGGTCTTCTGCCTACCGCGAATGCCGAGTACGTCTGACGCCGTGCGTAACGTGCTGGTAACAGGACGCGCGCTAGCGCCGACGTGACCCATCAGCGAAGCCGGGATGACGTCGATCACCATCCCCACCAGGTTCGTGCACCTGGAGGACTGGATGGAAAGACGGAAGATCCGGGATGAGGCGGACGCCCGCACGTGCCTGGCAGCGGCGAAGAATCTGGCCTGACGCGAGCGGCGTGGTGCCGCGCATCGGGCGTGGATGGCCGGTCGTTGCGCGCGTGGTCCATGAACCTGGCGCGGCGCAGGACGACGGGTCGTCGCAAGAAGAAGACGGTCACGTCCGTCGCGAAGCGAGTCGAGCTGGTGGAGCTGATCGCCGCCCAGCCGATGCCCCCGCGCGCCGCGCCGGGGTACACGGTACGCGTTGGCCAGCTCGGCATCGAGGTCGGCGACAACTTCGACGCGGGCACGCTTCGCCGTCTCGTCGCGGTGCTCGCCACATGCTGAGCCTGCCACCCACGGTTCGCGTGTTCGTGGTGGTCGAGCCGGCCGACATGCGCGGCTCGTTCGACGCGCTGGCGGGAGCCACGCGGCGACTTGGCCTCGATCCCTCGGACGGGCATCTGTACTTGCACATGAGCCGCCGTCGCAAGCTGACGAAGGTTTTGTGGTTCGACGGCTCTGGCTGGGTGATCCTTGCGAAGAGGCTCGAGCGAGGCAGCTTCCAGCTTCCGAAAGTGCGCGGCGACGAGCGGCAGGTCGCGATCGATGGCGCCGCGTTCGCATCGCTGCTGGCGGGCATCGACTTTAGCGCATCGCGGGAAGGTTGGTACCGCCGCATGGCGGTGCGCTGAGCGCGTTTTCTGATCGTGGGGGATCGACATCCGCATAGGGACGTGATCTGGTCCCACCGTGCCGCGAGACCCACGCGACATCGAAGAGCTTGAAGCGCTGCGCGCGCAGCTGCGCGAGGTGCTCGCACGCCTCGACACCGCGCTCGCGCAGAACGCTGCCGTGCTCGCGCAGAACGCGGAGCTCGTCGAGCTCGTGGCCAAGCTCAACGAGCGTATCGCGGAGCTGCTGCCCGTCGCCAAGCGCAAGGCTCGCAAGAGCAAGCCGACGACACCGAGCGAGGCCACGCCGCCGACGATGACCGAGGAGCAGCGGCGCGCGTTCGAGAACCGCCCGCGTCCGCCCGTGAAGCCGCCCAAGGGTCCCGCGCAACGAAGCGCCGCCAAGCCCACCGGACGCAGCGCCGTGCCGCAGCACTTGGAGGCGGAAGAGCAAGAACTTCGCTTCTTCACCGCCGCCAAAAGCGAGAATCTCTGCGACATCGAGAGGCAGTCTTATTGCCTCACGGATTCAGTAGCATTAACAGATCGTTGGAGCTGTGGACTGTCACGAATGTGTCCGCTGCCGCGTTAAAACCCACAATTCCTGCACCGCCTACCTTTGTGGTCGTGCCTCCGCTGAGTCTAAAAATTTCCAAACCGTCAGACGACTGCTTGTAGAGACCTCTTCGGTTCGCAGCGAAGCGCAGGCCGGGACCGGTCAGGAAAGACCACACGCTGGTTGATGGATTGAACTGGTAAATGTCTCCAGTCGGCGGGTAAATCGAGAAAAGGGCGGTGCCGCCGGCGAAGAGTCCGTTTGAGGCGCCGCCAATTACGGTCCATGTGCCAGGCGTACCAGAGTACTTGAAAACCTGTGCACCGCCCGCCGAGCGGGCATACAGCGCGCTATCGTTCGCGACAAACTCGGCGCGCGACGGACCAATATAGGTCCAGCTGCCGGGCGTGCCGTTGTACTGATAGATGTCGCCGGTCGGTGGATAGATGGAGTAGAGGGCGCTACTCCCGCTTCCGATCAGACGACTCGAAGGTCCACCAATCTGGGTCCAGTTGTTTGGGGTTCCATTATAACGCCAGACCTGCTGGCCATCGACGGATCGAGCAAAC
>DASUME010000411.1:0-4706 GCA_036277895.1 Polyangiales bacterium | reverse complement strand
GCGCGCCCAGCGCGTGCTGCCCGGTGGTGTCAATTCTCCCGTGCGCGCCTTCAAGGCGGTGGGTGGGCACCCGGTGTTCATCCGTGAGGCGCGCGGCCCGTACCTCTACGGCGCGGACGGCGCGGAGTACGTCGACTACGTGGGCAGCTGGGGGCCGATGATCCTCGGCCACGCCGAGCCCGCGGTGATCCAGTCGATCGCGCGCACGGCGGCGCTCGGCACCAGCTACGGCGCGCCCACCGAGGGCGAGGTGAAGTTCGCCGAGACGTTGATCGACGCCGTGCCGTCGATGGAGATGGTGCGCTGCGTGTCGAGCGGCACCGAGGCCGTGATGGGCGCGCTACGCGTGGCGCGCGGCTTCACCGGCCGCGATCTGATCGTCAAGATGGAAGGCGGCTTCCACGGCGGCGCCGACTACCTGTTGGTGAAGGCGGGCAGCGGCCTCGCGACCCTCGGCGTGCCGGACAGCGCGGGCATCCCGCTGGACGTGGCCAAGGTGACGTTGACCATGCCCTACAACGATCTCGCCGCCGCCACGACCTTGTTCCAGGAGCACGGGCCGCGCATCGCCGCGATCATCGTCGAGCCCGTGGCCGGCAACATGGGCTGTGTGCCGCCCGAGCCGGGTTACCTGGAGGGGCTCAAGACGATCGCCCAACAGCACGGCGCGCTGCTCGTGTTCGACGAAGTGATGACGGGCTTTCGCGTCGCGTACGGCGGGGCGCAGGCACGCTTCGGCGTCACGCCGGACATCACCACCCTGGCCAAGGTGATCGGCGGCGGCATGCCGCTCGGCGCATACGGAGCGCGCCGCGAGATCATGTCCAAGATCGCGCCGGTCGGACCGGTGTACCAGGCCGGCACCTTGAGCGGGAACCCGGTCGCGGTGCAGGCGGGGCTGACCACGCTGGAGAAGCTCAGGCGCCCCGGCGTGTACGAGCAGCTCGAGCAGGCCGGCGCGAGGCTAGAGAAGGCCTTCGAGGAGGGCGCCAAGAAGTACGACGTCGCGCTGACCGTGCAGCGCGTGGGCTCGATGCTGACGCCGTTCTTCACCGGCGGTCCAGTGCGCTCCTGGGACGAGGCGTCCAGGTGCGACACGGCCGCGTTCGGGCGCTTTCATCAGGCTCTGATCGCCCAACAGATCTACTGGCCCCCGTCGCAGTTCGAGGCCGGCTTCATCTCGACGACCCACGACGAGGTCACCTTCCAACGCCTCGAACGAGCCCTCGACAGCGCGTTCAAGAACGTCTAAATCGATGAAATCGTTCCATTATTCAGCGTGCGTGGTGGTCTGCCGAGGTGCTTGACCCTAACAATTGCGCGTGCTACATGGCCGCGCGCTGAAGGTAGCTGCCGACAGATAGCTACAGTGGAATGACAGAAGGTGAGCCGGTGCTGCTAGCGCCGCGTGAGCCGGCGAGGGATGAAGGGCACCGATGAGCTTCATCGGGCCGGAGGGACGCAGACAACTCCAGACGACGGCAGCATTCGCTGCGTCTGGTGTGGTCCTCGTGGTGTCGATTTGCGTCGGCTACTTCGGTGGAGGCTGGCTCGACGACAAGCTCGGTACGGCACCCTACGTCCGCTATGCCGGGCTCATCTTCGGAATCATCGCCGGCTTTCGCAATCTCTTTCAGCTCGCCCGCACGCGAGCACGCCAAGACGACGAACCCAACCCATGAGCTCCTCCCCCAGCCAACGCATGAACCGCTCGCTGCTGCTGATCGCAGCCAGCGTGACGTGTGTGGCGTTCGCGCTCTGGGGTGCCCAGCGCGGCACCGCCGCTGCCATCGGCGCGGGCCTCTCGTTGATCAACTGGTTCGCGCTGCGCTGGCTCGTCTCGCGCATGTTCGAGGGCGGCAACAAGGCCGCGCTCGGTCTGTGCTTGATGGCCAAGATCGGCGCGCTGATCGGCGTCGTCTATTTCCTGATCAGCCGCGTGCAGCTCGACCCGCTCGGGCTCGCGTTCGGCCTCGGTGTTCTGTTCGTCGGTCCGGCCGTTGCCGGCCTACTCGTTAGCAATAGCTCGCGCGCCGCAAGCGGCCGCTCGACCGCCTCCGGTTCACTCAATCCATCTGCCGCAGCGTCGGCACGAGAGGAGCGTTAGTCGATGCCCCACGGGGAGTCCTGGTTCAACCTCCTGCCGCTCTACAAGCAGGTCGAGGCCCTGGCAGCGTACCTGTCCGCGCCGGTGAACGACGAAGGCAAGACCTGGATCGCGCACGGTCCGATCGGCGTCCAGCACGTGTTCGGTCTCGCGCTGGTGCTGCTGATCATCCTGCTGATCGGCGTGAAAGCCTCCTCGGAGCTGAGCGACACCAAGGGCGCGCTCGTGCCCGAGGACAAGCTCACGGTGCGCACCTTCGTCGAGCTGTTCGTCAGCACGACCTACGGCATGATGAGCGACATCATGGGCAAGAAGGCGGCGCGCTTCTTCCTGCCGCTGATCGGCACCTGTGCGTTCGTGATCCTGATCTCGAACTTCATGGGTCTGGTGCCCGGCTTCACGCCGCCCACCGACAGCCTCAACACCACGGTGGCGATGTCGGTCGTGATCTTCTTCGCGACCCACATCTTCGGCATCAAGGAGAACGGCCTCGGCTACCTGAAGCACTTCTTCGGCCCGGTGCTGTTCCTGGCGCCGCTGTTCTTCGTGATCGAGATCATCTCGAACCTGGCGCGCCCGCTGTCGCTGTCGATCCGCTTGATGGCGAACATGTTCGCCGACCACCAGGTGCTGAGCCAGGTGAGCAACCTCGTGAAGTGGATCGTGCCGGTGGCGCCGATGATGCTCGGCTCGCTGGTGTGCGTGGTCCAGACGCTGGTGTTCTGCATCCTGTCGACCGTCTACATCTCGATGGCCGTCGCACACCACGACCACGCTGAAGAAGCGGCTCACTAAAGTTTCGCGCACACGCGCATAGGGAATGGGGCCGAGGGCGTTTGCGCTCGGTGCCAACGAGTCAAACCGGGTACCCGGCCGGAAAGAAGTCCCAAGGAGAAACGCACATGAAGAAGAAGATGCTTGGTCTGCTGTCCGCTATCGTCACCACGCTCGTCGTCTCGACCGCGTTCGCTCAGGAAGCCGCTGCGGAGCCCGAGGTCCAGAAGTGGGGCCTGCTTGCCGCCGGCCTCGGCATGGCGTTCGCCGCGTTCGGCGGTGCGCTCGGTCAGGGTAAGGCAGCGTCCGCAGCTCTCGAGGGCATCGCGCGCAACCCCGGCGCCTCGGACAAGCTCTTCACGCCGCTCATCCTCAGCCTCGCGCTGATCGAGTCGCTCGTGATCTACTCGCTCGTCATCTCGTTCATCATTCTCGGCAAGGTCTGAGACCTGCTGCCGGCCACCGCTCCGCGGCATCCGTGGGGCACGGGTTGACGGTTTGAGAAGGGCCCATTCGGCGTATGCCGGGTGGGCCTTTGCCGTGTGCCTTGCGACAGTGACGATGAACGATTCTGGTCACGCGGTTGCGCACGCATCCGCGGCGGACGGGCCCCTGCCAGAGCTGCATTTCTGCTGTGTCCCAGGACACCTGGTCGCCAAAAACGCCGTTGTATTGGCGAATGCCTGCAAGGTAGCTTGGCCGGAATGTCGCAGCTGGCGCAACTCCAGGAGCACCGTCGTCACCTTCGGGTCGACTACCAACGACGGGCCTGGTGCGAGCACCGCGACTGGACGCAGTACCTCGCGATCACCAATCTGAGCCATGGTGGTCTGTTCGTGCAGACGCCGACGCCGTTCCTGCCGGGCGAACAGTTGCGCGTCGCGTTCTCCGACGATGGGCGCATCGTGCTGGAAGCGGAGGTGGTGTGGGCAACGCGCGGACGCCAGGTCGGCGTGGGCTGTCGGATCGTCGCCTTCGTCGAAGGTGAGGCGCGCTACGCGGCGATGATCGATCGCCTCGCGTCGTCGTCGCGCTGAACTGGACAGCGACGCGCTGGAATCCTCCGCACAGCATCGCTGTTGGTGCCCTGCTAGAGTGGCGAGCCAACAGGGAGACGAGCTGCATCGATGACTGAGGAGCGCACCAGCCAACCGACCGAGGAGCCGCGCAAGGGTGTCTCTTCCGGCGTGAAGATCGGTCTCGTGATCGCGTTGCTCGGCGCTGCGCTGGCAGCGATCCTGTTCGGCAGCTCGGCGTCCGACGCGTTCGTCTACTCCAAGCTGGTCAACGAGGTGATGACCGCGCCGCAGGACTTCGCGGGCCGCGAGCTGCGCGTCGAGGGCGACCTGCAGCCGGGCTCGATCAAGTTCCGCGAGGACCCGTGCGAGTACCGCTTCGTGGTGCAGAAGGCCGGCAAGGAGATGCCCGTGCAGTTCTCGCAGTGCGTGGTGCCCGACACGTTCCGCGACGGCATGGGCATCAGCGTGGTCGTGCAAGGGAAGCTCAACAAGGAGGGCGACGCGTTCGTCGCCAACCAGGTGATCCCGCGCTGCCCGTCGAAGTACGAGATGCAGCAGAAGAAGCAGAACGGCGAGGTCATGCCGCACTCCCAGCCCCTCTCCAACGCCGAACAATTGAAGTAACCCCGCCCCGTTGACGTTGACGTGAACGGCGACGTGAACGCCCCCGGCGGCTCACTCAAGCCTGCCGTTGATCGTCGCCGTTCACGTCGCCGTCAACGTCAACGTCAACGTCCGTGGCGGCAGGTTGACCGCGGCGTATTGGGGCCGGTAAACACGCAGGGTGAGCATAGAGCGCCCGCCCT
>DASUME010000410.1:0-7233 GCA_036277895.1 Polyangiales bacterium | reverse complement strand
GGTGGCGCGCGACGAAGCGGCGGCCGCTCTCCAGCACGCTGGCGAAGCCCACCACGAAGTACAGCGTGCAGCCCGAGAAGCGGCGCCCGCCGAACGCCCAGCCACCCCACCAGTCCTTGGCCGCTCCGTTGATGTACGCCTGCGCGAACAACACCACGATCGCGAGCAGCGCGAGCAGCCGAACCTTGAACGGCTGCGAGCGCCAGCAGGCGAGCACGATCAGCCCGCACAGCGAGAGCAGCAGCAGCGGGTGCCAGGCGAACAGGCCGCTGCGGCTGCTGAACAGCGTGGCGTCCCAGCGGCTGTTGGCCCAGTCCAAGAAGCCCGCGCCCTGCGGCACCAGCGTCCACTCGCCGTAGATCGCGCGCCAGATGAACATCAGCGGCGAGAACGTGATCACGGTGCTGGCGAGCAGCAGCAGCGCGTTGCGGAACCAGCCGCCGATCGGCCTGCGCTCGCGCACCAGCTGCACCAGCACGATGCACCACTCGACGAACGGCAGCAGGCCGTGCGCGACGTCCTGCGGGCGCACGTTCATCGTCAGCCCGAGCAGCGCGCCCATCAGCGCCCAGTGCCACGGTGTGCGCGAGCCGTAGCGAAGGAACCAGAAGCTCGCGAACATCGCCACCGCACAGGCCTGCGTGGCGTGCGAGAACGAGGGCTGCCGCAGCATGAACCAGATCAGCGGCGAGCCGAGGCACAGGCCGATGCCCGCGATCGCTGCCAGCGTGGGCTCGGTCAGCTGCAGCGCGAGCAGGATGCCGAGGCCCACCGTGACGAAGCCGGCGAGCACGCTCGCGAACAACACGATGCGCTGGTATTCGACGATCTCGGTGCCGTCTTGCACCGGCAGGTGGGGTGCGCCGCGCCACTCCGCGAACTTCTGCATCACGTTCGCGAGCGGCACCATCGGCATCCAGAACAGCGCCGGGCCCACCGTGAACACGTTTTGCGGGCGCTTGGTGATCGGGTTCACGCCGGCGTGGAACTGATCGGCGATGTCCGGCAGCCGGTAGTCGTTCGTGAAGTCGACGTCGTGATCGAACCAGAGCGAGCGCAGGTAGGCGTAGTAGTAAAAGCCGTCGCCGTGCGCCTCGGGGACCGCGGCCGCCGAGCGTTGCTGGTTGGGATCGCTGTATTGCCAGCAGCAGATCAGCGCGAACAGGCCGAGGAAGATCCACGCGCGCTGCGGCGCCCAGCGAGCGTGCAGCCGGCGCCAACGCTCAGCCAGAGTGGAGCGTGCGCGCGCGAGCCGCGCCTGTGCAGAGGGGATCGACATTCTCGAAGCCGCGCGAGCATATCAAAAGCCCGCGTCGAGGCACCAATGCTCAGAGCTCGGGACATTCCTCGGGCGTGGCTTGGCGGATGTTGTCGAAGACCAGCCGCGGCCCACCGAGGATGTCGCCCTCGATGAACATCTCTGCCGGCGAGATCTGCGAGTCGGGGAAGTTCGGCTCGGCCGCGAGGATCAGGTAGGAGAGGTCGGCGCTCGGGGTAAAGCGCACGCACACGGTGGACCAGGTCAGCGACGTGATCGGCTTGGTCTTGTACAGCACGGGCTGCGTGCCGAGGCTCAGGCAGCCCTGCTCGTTGGCGCGCACCTCCAGCGACAACATCGCGGCCGAGCTGGTCGCCAGGGCGTCGATCGCAAACGCGTAGGTCTTTCCCTGCTGCAGTGGCGTATCGAGGCGCTGCATCAGCGGCAGCGGCACCACGTTGACCAGGTAGCCGACGGTCACGAAGGTGTCGCCATCCTTCGGCGCGACGTCGACCTTCGGCTCGCCCTCGGTGCTGCCGGCCGTGAGGCTCGTCTCCGCGCGCACGGCGGTGACCGAGTTCCCGGTCTGGCCGCCGATCGGCTGGCAGGTGTACCAGGGGTTGATGCTGGTGGTCAGGCTGCCGACGGCGGTGACATCGCCAGCGACGCTGAAGTCGGTGGCGAACTCGAACGACGCGTTCTCGATCAGCGGCAGCGGGTAGGTCGCCCCGCTGCTCGCATCGGTGCGGATGGAGCTGGTGTCGAGCGGTGCGCCTGCATCGACGCGCGCGCTCGGCGCTGGGTCGTCAGGGGGGCTGGGCTCGACCTGACCACCATCGAGCTCGACCAGGCATGGCCCGCGTTGGCCGGGCGGGCACTCGGCCGCGATCGGCACGTCCTCGACGCAGCCTGCGAGGACGATCAGCGATGAGACGAGTGCGCGCATGCAGGGGGGACGCCGACCCTACTACATCGAAGCTGGTCGCGTAGAGGGTGAGCTGGCCGTTCCGTGCGCGGCCTTACTCAGCGCTCCAGAATCGCGGTGACGCCCTGGCCGCCGGCGGCGCAGATCGAGATCAGGCCGCGGCCCGAGCCCTTCTGCTCCAGCAGCTTGGCGAGCGCGGCCACGATGCGGCCACCGGTGGCGGCGAACGGGTGACCGGTCGCGAGCGACGAGCCGTTCACGTTCAGCTTGCTGAGATCGATCGAGCCCAGCGGCTTGTCGAGGCCGAGGCGGTCCTTGGAGTACGAGGCGGACTCCCACGCGCGCAGCGTGCACAGCACCTGGGCCGCGAACGCCTCGTGGATCTCGTAGAAGTCGAAGTCCTGCAGCGTGAGGCCGTTGCGCGCGAGCAGGCGCGGCACCGCGTAGACGGGCGCCATCAGCAGGCCTTCCTTCTTGGGGCCCGCGAAGTCCACCGCGGCCGCTTCGCCATCGACGAAGTACGCCTTGATCTTCCAGCCGTGCCTCTTGGCCTCTTCCTCGGAGGCGAGCAGCACGGCGGACGCGCCGTCCGTGAGCGCGGTGCTGTTGCCCGCGGTCAGCGTGCCGTTGGCCTTGTCGTAGGCAGGCTTCAGCTTGGCGAGCTTGTCGAAGCTGGTGTCCGGACGGAGGATGCCGTCGCGCGTGAGGCCCTTGAACGGCGAGACGAGGTCGTCGTGGAAGCCCTCTTCGTACGAGCGCGCGAGCTTCTGGTGGCTGGCGGCGGCCAGCTCGTCCTGCTGCGAGCGCGGGATCTTCCACTCCTTGGCCATCAGCTCGCAGTGATCGCCCATCGACAGGCCGGTGCGCGGCTCGCCGTTGTTCGGGATCGCGATGCCGATGTCCTTGAGGCGGAGGCCCGTGAGCGCGAGCGCCTGGTCGCGCGGGGTCTTGGCGCGGTTGGCCTTGAGCAGGATCTTGCGCAGGCCCTCGCTGACGCCGATCGGCGCGTCGCTGGTGGTGTCCACGCCGCCGGCGATGCCGGACTCGATCTGACCGACCGCGATCTTGTTGGCCACGAGGATGGCGGCTTCGAGACCGGTGCCACAGGCCTGCTGGATGTCGTAGGCGGACGTCTCGGGCGCGAGGTCGCTGTCGAGCACGGACTCGCGCGTGAGGTTGAAGTCCCGCGAGTGCTTGATGACGGCGCCGGCGACGACCTCACCCACGCGCTCGCCGCGCAGCTTGTAGCGCTCCACCAGACCGCGCAGCGTGGCGGTCAGCATCTCCTGGTTGGAGGTGTCTGAGTACGTGGTGTTGGAGCGGACGAAGGGGATACGATTTCCGCCGATGACGGCGACCTTGCGCAGCTGCTTGCTCATGGGCTTCTTCCCTTGCGAGTCTTCAGTCCTCGCCCGCTGTATTCGGGTCGGGCGGGCGCTCGCCCGAGGCAATCTAGAGCATCGCAGGTGGTTGTCGAATTCCACGGGTCGCGAAGAGTCGAGTGCTAACGATCACGGCATGATCGAACGGCGCCGTTGTGACTGGGCCGACAAGGGTGACGCCTTGATGACCAAGTACCACGACGAGGAGTGGGGCGTGCCGCTGCGCGATGACCGCGAGTGGTACGCGAAGCTGACGCTCGATGGTGCGCAGGCAGGCTTGTCGTGGCGCACGATCCTGTATCGAAGAGAGGGCTATCGAGAGGCCTTTCATGACTTCGACGTGGCCCGGGTAGCCAGCATGACGGCGCGCGACGTGGAGCGGCTGATGAAGTTCGAGGGCATCATCCGCAACCGTCAGAAGATCGAGTCTGCAATCGAGAACGCGCGCGCGTTCCAGACGCTGCAGGCCGAGCTCGGGAGCTTCGATCGCTACATCTGGAGCGCGGTCGGCGGCAAGCCGCTGCAGCCGTCGCGTATGCCGCCCTGGCCCGCGACCACGCCGCTGTCCGACGCGATCAGCAAGGACCTCAAGAAGCGCGGCTTCTCGTTCGTGGGCTCGACGATCGTCTACGCGTTCATGCAAGCGGCCGGCGTGATCAACGACCACCGCGACGATTGCTTCCGCAAGAAGCCGATCGCGACACTCGGACGCCGATTCAAGCCGTGACGGGTGTGCCGTAGCCCTGCAGCACGGGCTCGGACTTGTGCACCGCATCGAAGATGTACTCCTCGGGGCGGAAGTGTGCCTGACGGCGGAACGTGAACGTGAAGGTCGGCCACAGCACCGAGTTCTTGCCGTTGTCGTCGAGGTACCAGCTCTTGCAGCCGCCGCCGGTCCAGACCGTGCCCGCGGTGAGCTCCGCGATGCTCGCGACGAACGCCGCCTGCGCCTCGGGGCGCGGCTCGACGGTGCGGATGCGCTTGTCGCGCATGTGCTCGAGCGTCTCGATCACCAGCGCGACCTGACTCTCGATCTGCAGCACCATCGAGGTGTGGCCGAGGCCGGTGTTGGGGCCGAGGATGCTGAAGAAGTTCGGCACGCCCTTCACGGTGGTGCCGAGGTGCGCCTCGGGTGTGCCCTGCCAGTGCTCGGCCAGCGTGCGGCCGTCCCGCGCGTGGATGATGTTGCCGAGCGGCATGTCGGCGACCTTGAAGCCGGTGCCGAACACCAGCGCGTCGACCTCGTGCTCGACGCCATCTTCGGTCACGATGCTGTGCGCGCGTACTTCCTTGATGCCGTGCGTCTCGACGTGCACGTTGGGCTGCGTGAGCGATGGGTAGTAGTCGTTGGAGATCAGGATGCGCTTGCAGCCGAGCCGGAAGCTGGGCGTGAGCTTCTTGCGTAGCTCCGGATCCTTGATCGCCTTCTTGAGGTGCAGCTTCGAGACCTGCTCCACCAGGCGCATGATCGTGGGGACCTTGAAGCCGAGCACGAACAGCTCGCGGCGCACGTAGACGAGGCTGCGCATGACGTCGAGCAGGGCGGGAAAGCGTGCGAACAGCTTGTGCTCGGTGTCCGAGATCGCGCGGTCGTGGCGCGGGATGATCCACGCGGGCGTGCGCTGGAACAGCGTCAGCTTCTTCACGCGCGGCTGGATCTGCGGCACGAACTGGATCGCGGATGCGCCGGTGCCGATCACGCCCACACGCTTGCCCTCGAGCACATAGTCGTGATCCCAGCGTGCCGAGTGGAAGGTCTTGCCCTCGAACTTGTCGAGGCCCGGGAGGTTCGGATACGCGGGCTCGCACAGGCCGCCCATGCCGCTGACCAACACGTCCGCGGTGTAGAGACCCTTCGAGGTCTCGAGCCGCCAGCGCTTGCTCGCTTCGTCCCAGCGCGCGCCCAGCAGCTCGTGGCCGAAGCGCATCTTGGGCTGCAGCTCGGCGTCCTCGTAGACCCTCTGCAGGTAGCGCCGGATCTCAGGCTGCGGCGAGAACGAGCGGCTCCAGCCCGGGTTCTGCTCGAACGAGTACGAGTAGAGCACCGACTCCACGTCACACGCGCAGCCGGGATAGGTGTTGTCGCGCCAGGTACCGCCGACGTCGTCGGCGCGCTCGAAGATGGCGAAGTCGTTGAAGCCGTGGTCGCGCAGCTTGATGGCTGCACCCATGCCTGCGAAGCCGCTGCCGACGATGGCGATCTGAGTGTGGTTCGACACGAAAACTCCTGTCCCAGCGAGTGGTACCTGGACGTACCAGGCAACCTGGTACACGCTGGTACCGAATGCAAGCACGTTCGTTCCCGCGCGCGCCCCTGCTCACGATTGTCCTCGGAAGCGGGGACTCTGACCCGCGCGGACGGCTGTTGCTCGCGATGGCCGAGGCGCTCGCGGAGCAGGGCTTCGCGCAGACCTCGGTCGCAGACGTGGTGCGTCGCGCACGCGTCTCGAAGCGCACGTTCTACGAGCACTTCACGAGTCGCGACGAGTGCTACCTGGCCACGTACTCGGCGCTGTCCGAGGCGATGCTCGGGCTGATCAAGCAGGCGGCGCAGATCGACGCGCCGCCCGAGCAGCGGCTGGCGGCGGCCTGCTACACGTACCTGGAGGCGCTGCAGTCGATCCCCGAGGTGACGCGCACGTTCTTCACGGAGATCCAGATGGCGGGGCCGCTCGCGCTCAAGGCGCAGCGGCGCGTGCACGATCGCTTCGCGGACGTGATGTTCGAGCTGCTCGAGCAAGGCCGCAGCGAGCACCCGGGCGCGCGTCCGCTGTCGCGCATGATGGCGGTGGCGATCGTGGGTGCGGCGAACGAGCTGCTGATGAAGCGCATCGACGAGGGAAAGCCGGACAAGCTACGTGACCTGGGTGATCACGTGGTGGAGCTGATCCGCGCGCTGATGCTCATCCCGCCGGAGCTCGCGCGACCCGCTTAGTCGTCGGCTTCCTGGCCCGCGCTTCGGTAGCAGATCGCGTTGCCGCCGTCGGGTTGGTTGTCGGCGGTGGCTACGATCAGCTTGCTGCGCTCCTGCACGCAGGCCTCGGTGTCGTCGTCCGACAGCGTGCCGTCGACCAGGCCGTAGTAGGAGTAACGCCAGCCGGGTGAGGTGATGCGCTCGTCGGCGCGGATGCCGAGGTACCAGGCGCGGCCCTGCGGATCGATGGCGCACACCTGCCAGAGGCCGCCCGTGGGCTGCGCGCTGACCGAGCCGAGGCACAGCGAGATCTGCGTGAGCGCGCCGCTCTGGCAAGCGGCCACGTTCCCGCAGCGCTCCATCAGCGCCGCGTCCAGGCTCACCTTGCCGTCGAGCCGCACGCTCGCGTCCGTGACGGGCTGGTCGTTGTCGTCGTCCCCGCAGCCGAGCAACGCCAGCATCAGCACACACACACTCCCCCGCATCCTGGCTCCATTCCGACGGCGTCCCCACGCCGCAGGAGCAGCTTAAGCTGCGCGGTGCTCGGAGCGCGAGCGTCTTCTTGCGAGCAGGCCGAGCATCAGCAGCGCGAGCCAACCTCCAGCGCTGTCTTGCGTGAGCGCGCAGCCGTCATCCTCTTTGACCTGGGGCGCTTCCTGCCCGGTACCTGCGTCGCTCGACGTGCTCTCGGTGGTCTGGCCGCCGACCAGCGGGCCGACCGTGCAGGTGGGCTTCTCGCCGGTCGCGGTGCCCG
>DASUME010000409.1:0-9909 GCA_036277895.1 Polyangiales bacterium | reverse complement strand
GCCCGTGGGCAACACCTTCGGCCCCAAGGTGCCCTTCGTGGGCATCTCGGCGTCATTCTTCGATCGGGCGGCCCTCGATCGCGCGACGGGCGCGCCGATCGCCTACGTACAAGGCAAGTTCGCACACGGCGACGTGCCGAGCCACGTGCACGAAACCTGGCCGATCGGCCTGCTCGGGCGCGGCCTTCGGCTGCTCGGTCTCTGGGCGCTGGCTCGCGGGGCACGGCCCTCGCCGTACTTCGATGCACGGGGACAACCGCGCGCGGCGGTGCAGGTACTCTCGCGCCGCTCCGATCACGGGCGATAGCGCAGCGGCGACGGCTCGCGTGAGCGCAGCGGCGCGGCGAGGTTCGCGAACTCGCACAGCAGCGGGCGCGTCTCGCGCGGATCGATGATCTCTTCGATCAGGAACGCCTCGGCGGTGCGCAGCGGCGAGCGCACCGCGTCCAGGCGCGCGCGGATCTCGGCTAGCGTGGCCGCGGGATCGGCGGACGCCGCGAGCTCACTCTTGTACGCGGCCTCGAGCCCACCCTCGATCGGGAGCGAGCCCCAGTCGCCCGACGGCCAGGCGTAGCGGTAGCGCAGCCGGCCCTGGTTCATGTGCGCGGCGCCCGCGAGCCCGTAGCAACGGCGCAGGATGATCGCGCAGCACGGGATGTTCGACTGGTACACGGCCGCGATCGCGCGCGCGCCGTGGCGCAGCGTGGCGGCACGCTCGGACCTCTCGCCGACCACGAAGCCCGGGTTGTCGACGAAGTGCAC
The DNA here is from genome assembly GCA_036277895.1 of Polyangiales bacterium. GTDB lineage: Bacteria > Myxococcota_A > Polyangia > Polyangiales > DASUME01 > DASUME01. Next base: position 9,147 of record DASUME010000409.1, on the reverse strand, counting down.
CAGCGGCAGCCGGAACGTCTCGGCGAGATCGACCAGGCGCACCAGCTTCTGCGCCGCGTCCGCGCCGATGCCGCCGCCCATGTGCATCGGATCGTTGGCGAGGATCGCCACCGGCCAGCCGTCGAGCCGCGCCAGCCCAGTCACCACCGAGCGCCCCCAGCCCGCGCCGATCTCGAAGAACGAGCCGCGATCGAGCACCGACTCCAGGATCGGCCGCACCTTGTACGAGCGGCGCGACTCGCGCGGGATGGCGGCGATCAGCGCCTCGTCCGTGCGCGTGGTGTGATCGCTCGGCTCGACGCGCGGCGGCAGCTCGTACACCGATGAAGGCAGGTACGAGAGGAACTTGCGCGCGCGGGCATAAGCCTCTTCCTCGCTGTCGACCACGTCGTCGACGACGCCGTTCGCGCCATGCATGTGGCTGCCGCCGAGCTGCTCCTTGTCGACCTTCTCGCCGAGCGCCGCCACCACGGGCGGCCCCGCGACGAACATCTGCGACATGCCGCGCACCATCACGCTGTAGTGGCTCATCACCACGCGGCCTGCGCCGAGCCCGGCCGTGGGTCCCAGCGCGAGCCCCACGATCGGCACCTTGCTCAGGTTGTCGACCGCGAAGTGAAAGCCCGGCACCGCCGGCACGTACGTGCGTCCATCCGGCGTATCGAGCTGCTTCACCGAGCCGCCGCCACCCGTGCCATCGACCAGGCGGATCAGCGGCAAGCGGTACTCGTTGGCCATCTGCTCGGCGTACGCGAGCTTGTCCCAGACCGCGCCATCCGCCGCGCCGCCGCGCACCGTGAAGTCGTCGGCCGAGAACACCACCGGGCGCCCATCGATGCGCGCGCGACCGACCAACAAGTTCGATGGCGAGAAGCTCTCCAGCTCGCCGTGCTTGTACGTGGCCTTGCCCGCGATGCTGCCGATCTCGCGGACCGAGCCGCCATCCGCGAGGATCACGATGCGCTCGCGGACGGTGAGCTTGCCCTGCGCGCGTTGCCGCGCGACCTTCTCGGGCCCACCCATCTCGCGCGCCAAGCCCTGCCTGCGACGCAGCTCGTCGACTTCCTTCTGCCAGCTCATCGGTCACGCGGTATAGCTTGGCGAATGGGGATCAAAGAACAGCTGAGTGAAGATCTGAAAGCCGCGATGCGCGCGAAGGACTCGCTGCGCTTGAACGTGATTCGCTCCATCCGTGCAGCGGTTACGCAGAAGGAAGTCGACGGCGGAAAGGACCTCCAGGAGGCCGCCGTGTTCGACCTGATCCGTGGACTGCGCAAACAACGAATCGAGTCGATCGAGCAATACACCGCCGGCGGCCGCCAGGACCTGGTCGATCAGGAGGCGCAAGAGAAGGCGCTGCTCGAGGCGTACCTGCCTGCAGCTCCCACTCGCGAGACGATCGAGGCCGCCGTGCGGGGTGTGATCAAGGAGCTCGGCGCCAGCTCGATCAAGGACATGGGCCGCGTGGTGGCCGCCGCGAAGAGCAAGCTAGCCGGGGTCGACGGCAAGGAGCTCAGCGAGGTCGTGAAGGCCCAGCTCGCGTCCTGACCTCGTCTCGTGACTTTCCTGAAATGCAATTTGACGTGCAATTCCCTACGCTAACGCGAGGGGAGCCAGCACGGCGAGCGGCGTTTGTCAGGAAAACGACAGCGCCTGCTGGCCCCGCGGCGAAAAGAGGCTTAAAGAAAAAAGCCTGCGCCGGGATGATTTCGCTTGCGCGGGGGGGCCCTCCCTCCTTCATCCTGTCGCGTCATTGGGGCTCGCTGGTTCTTCGACCGCCGCGCCCTGAGTAAGACGCCGCTGGACCTCGGTCCTTCGGCGTTGGGGGCAAACCACCCGTTCTGTCGTTCGCTGGGCCCGGACTCTGCCGGGAACGGTCGCATCGCGCGACGCGAACTACTGCGGTTGGCAAGCCTCTCGGAAGAAAGTCCGCTCGGCGGAGTTGAGTCCCAACGCGGGCGTCCGGTTGCGTCCGTTCACTTTTTTTGTCTGCGTTCAATTGCCTGCGCCCCAGCGCAGAGGAGCACGTGTCGATGGAAATGCCCGCGCGTAAGACGACGGCTCGCGTCAAGCAGGTCGCTCAATCTCCTCGGACCCCCGTGGCAGAGCGCGTCGTAGAACGCGCGAGCACGGTCGTCAAAGCCAAGCCTGCGGCCAAGGCTGCGACAGACGCGAAGACGTCCGAGAAGCTTGAAAAGCAGGCTGCTCCGCTCGCCGCAGGCGCGGCGGTCGTCGCCGAAGCACGCGAGGAAGAGGCTGTCGAAGACGCGCCGCGCGAAGAGCCGAGCCGCGAGGATCTCGAGGAGGTCGAGAAGGAGACCGCCAAGGCGATCAGCGACCTCGAGCGTACCGATCGCTCGATGCTCGGCCGCTACTTCCGCGAGATGGCGAACCACCGCGTGCTCGCGCCCGACGAAGAGCTCGAGGCCGCGCGCCGCATCCACCAGCTCGAGGTCGGCTACTGGCGCGCGCTGTTCTCGCACGTACCCGCGTTCGAGTCGCTGGAGTGTGTGCTCGAGCATCACCTCGAAGAGCTGCCGGCCGAGCTGCACAACCTGCGCAAGCTGGCCAAGACCCACAAGAAGCCGCTGCTGAAGAAAGAGCAGCAGAAGTGGGACGAGACCGTGGAGCCGCTGGCGCTGAAGATGCGCGAGCTCGACGCCGATCGCATCTTCGTGGCCGAGTCGCACAAGGCCGTCGATCGCCTCTCGGGGACCAACACCAGCGAGCGCGACATGGTGGTCGGTGGCTTCCAGGTCACCGCCGCGTTCAAGAAGTACCTGCTCGACGTGCGCAAGGCGCAGCGCGCGCAGCAAGAGGCCAAGAACCGCTTCGTCACCGCCAACCTTCGCTTGGTGGTCTCGATCGCACGTCGCTACAACCACGGCCGCATGCCGCTGATCGACCTCATCCAAGAGGGCAACTTCGGCCTGCTCAAGGGCGTGGAGCGCTTCGATCACACGCGCGGCTACCGCTTCAGCACCTACGCCTCGTGGTGGATCCGCCACGCGATCAACCGGGCCTTGGCGGACAAGGCCCGCGTGGTGCGCGTGCCGGTGCACATGCTCGACACCTATCAGCGCGTCGCCCGTGTGGCGCGCGCGATCGAGGCGCAGACCGGCCGTGAGGCCACGCCCGAGGAGATCGAGAAGGAGACCGGCGTCAGCGCCGACAAGCTCAAGCAGCTGCAGCAGAGCACGCCGGTGGCGCCCTTCTCGCTCGACCGCAACGTCGGCGACGAGGACGGCCGTCGCTTCATCGACTTCATCCCGGCCGAGGACACGCCCTCGCCGCACGAAGACCTCGAGACCAAGACCTGGTCCGAGCAGCTCCAGCAGCTGATGAAGACGCTCACGCCGATGGAGGCGCGCATCGTGCGCTGGCGCTTCGGCCTCGACAACGAAGACGAGTTGACCCTCAAAGAGATCGGCGACAAGTACAACTTGTCGCGCGAGCGCATCCGGCAGCTGCAAGAGCAAGCTCTCGGCAAGATGCGCCGTCACGTCCAAGTCTGAGGGCTCGACATCGGGGCCCGACGCACGGGGGACCTCGTTCATGGGCTTACTCGACTCGATCCTGGGAACCGGCACCGGCCTCACCGTGGGCACCGAGGCGCCGGACTTCACGCTCAATGACCAGCATGGCAAGCCCGTGCATCTGGCCGACTACCGCGGTCAGAAGACGGTCGTGGTCTACTTCTATCCCAAGGACGACACGCCCGGCTGCACGGCCGAGGCGTGCATGTTCCGCGATCAATTCACGGAGTTCACGGACGCCGGCGCCGAGGTACTCGGCATCAGCTCGGACTCCGAGGCGTCGCACAAGAAGTTCGCCGAGAAGCACAAGCTGCCCTTCTCGCTGCTGTCCGACAAGGGCGGCGTCGTGCGCAGCGCCTTCGGCGTGCCGGCCAATTTCGGCCTGCTGCCCGGCCGCGTCACGTACGTGATCGACAAGCAGGGCGTGATTCGGCACGCCTTCAACTCGCAGCTCAACGCGACCAAGCACGTGGCCGAGGCACTCGGGGTTATTCGCGCGAACAATTGACCGGCCCCCGATGTCCTTGTCGAGCGTGGGTTAAAGACCCACGCTGCGGGCGGGGATGAGCGAAACCAAAGAGCCGGTGCTGGCGGCCCATGCCATCAGCAAGGTCTACAAGATGGGTGAGGTCGACGTTCGAGCGCTCAACGCGGTCGACTTCACCCTGCACAAGGGCGAGCTGGTGGTGCTGCTCGGCGCGTCCGGCAGCGGCAAGTCCACCTTGCTCAACATCCTCGGCGGCCTCGACACGCCCACCACCGGCGAGGTGCTGTACCGCGGCGGCAACCTGACTGCGGCCGGTGAGGCCGAGCTGACGCAGTACCGGCGCCACAACGTCGGCTTCGTGTTCCAGTTCTACAACCTGATCCCGAGCCTGACCGCGGAAGAGAACGTCGCGCTGGTGACGGACATCGTCGATGACCCGATGACGCCCAGGGAAGCGCTGGAGCTGGTGGGGCTCACGGAGCGGCGCGATCACTTCCCGGCCCAGCTCTCGGGTGGCGAGCAGCAGCGCGTGGCGATCGCACGCGCGGTCGCCAAGCGGCCGCAGATCCTGCTCTGCGACGAGCCCACGGGCGCGCTCGACTTCCGCACCGGCGTGCGCGTGCTGGAGGTGATCCGGCGCGTCAACCGCGAGCTCGGCACCAGCACCGCGGTGATCACGCACAACGCGCCCGTCGGCGAGATGGCCGACCGCGTGCTGACGCTGAGCGACGGCCGGATCCAGAGCGAGACGCGGAACGTGAAGCCCAAGGATCCGTCGGAGCTGAGCTGGTGAAGGCGCTGACGCGCAAGCTGTTCCGCGACATCGGGAACATGCGCGGGGCCGTGTTCACCATCTCGCTGGTGGTCGCGGCCGGGATCGCGGCGTTCGTGACCCTGCGCGGCACCTACCTGTCGATCGTCGAGACGCGCGACATCTACTACAGCCGCCAGCGCTTCGGCGACGTGTTCTCGCAGCTGGAGCGCGCGCCGCTCGCGATCGCCGACAAGATCGAGGCGCTGCCCGGCGTGGCGCGCGTGTACACACGCGTGGGGGGCACCGCGCGCGTGCCGCTGGCCTCGCTGGAGGAGCCGGCCGAGGGCCGCGTGGTCTCGATCCCGGACGAGGGCCCGCCGCCGATGAACGGCATCGCGCTGCTCGCGGGCCGCATGCCGCGCGCGGACCGCGACGACGAGGCGCTGCTGATCGAGCTGTTCGCCGAGAAGCACGGCGTGCACCCGGGCGACACGCTGCGGGTGATCGTCGAGGGCCGCGAGCGCACGATCCGCGTGGTGGGCCTGGCGATGAGCCCCGAGTTCGTGCTGGCCGTGCCGAACGGCGCCTCGGCGCCCGCGCCCGAGCGCTTCGCCGTGTTCTGGATGCCGCGCTCCGCCGTCGAGAGCGTGTTCGACATGCGCGCGGCGTTCAACGACCTGGTGCTCGACCTCGCGCCCGGCACCGATCCCGAGCACGTGATCCCCAAGCTCGACGAGCTGCTCGACGACTACGGCGGCCTCGGTGCGCAGTCGCGCGAGCGACAGGTCTCGAACTACTTCCTCACCCAGGATCTCGGGCAGCTCTCGACGCTCGCGACGATCGCGCCGCTGATCTTCCTCGGCGTGGCGGCGTTCCTGCTCAATGTCGTGCTGTCGCGGCTGATCGAGCTGGATCGCCCGCAGATCGCGACCTTGAAGGCGATCGGCTACTCGGACCGCGAGGTCGGCGTGCACTACCTGCAGCTGACCTTGATCATCACGCTGCTCGGCGCGGCGGGAGGCATCGCGGCGGGCGCGTACCTCGGTCAGCACATGACGGCGCTGTACCAGACGTTCTACCGCATGCCGTCTCTGAACTTCCACATCGACCGCGGGCTGTTCGTCGGCGCGGTGATGGTCAGCTTGATCGCGGGCATCGTCGGCTCGGCGATCTCGGTCTACCGCGTGATCCTGCTGCCGCCGGCGGAGGCGATGCGCCCAGCGGCGCCGCCGAATTATGCACAGGGCACCTTCGGACGCGTGATCACGCGCCGGCTCGGCACCGCGGCGCGCATGGTCGCGCGCGAGATCTCGCGCCGTCCGATGCGCACGCTGCTCAGCGCGGCGGGCATCGGCGCAGCCACCGGCATCATCGTGGTCGGCCAGCACTTCACCGACGCGATGGACTACCTGGTCGACTTCTACATCCAGGCGCAGCAGCGCGAGACGGTGGCGGTCAACTTCGTGAACCCGATGTCGGAAGACGGCGCGAGCGGGCTCAAGGGCCTGCCCGGCGTGCTCGACGTGCAGTGGGTGAAGGTGATGGCCGTGCGCGTGCGCGCGGGACATCGCGAGCGCACGGTCTCGCTGGTGGCGCATCCGTCGCGCCACTCGATGCGGCCGCTGCTCGACGCGAAGGGCAGCGAGCTGGCGATCGAGCCGGGCTCCGTGATCTTCACGGACATGCTGGCCAAGGTGCTGCACGTGAAGCCGGGCGACAGCGTGGTGGCCGAGCCGCTGATCGGCGACCGCACCCCGCGCAAGCTGCGCCTGAGCGGCACCGTGTCCGAGCTGATCGCGCTCTGGATCCACATGACGGGCGACGACTTCGCCGACTGGCTCGGCACCGCGGGTCTGGTCACCGGCGCAGTGCTGCAGATCGACCCGAAGTACCTGGAGACGGTGCAGGACGAGCTGCTGAAGATGCCGCAGGTGGCGTCGGCCTCGCGCAAGGAGCTGATCGTCGACGAGTTCCGCAAGCAGCAGGGCCAGACGATGGGCACGTTCTCGCTCGTGCTCACGCTGTTCGCGGTCACGATCGCGGTCTCCGTGGTGTACAACAACGCACGCGTAGCGCTCTCGCTGCGCGGCCGCGAGCTGGCGTCGCTGCGCGTGCTCGGCTTCACGCGCGGCGAGATCTCGTCGGTGTTGATCGGCGAACTCGGCGTGCAGGTGCTGGTCGGCATCCCGTTCGGGCTGTACTTCGGGCGCCTGCTCGTGATGGGCATGGTCGCCGCCAATGACCCCGAGTCGTTTCGTTTCCCGGACACCGTCGCCCCGCACAGCTTCGCGGTGGCGGCGCTGGTCACGGTGCTGGCCTCGATCGCGAGCGCGCTGCTGGTGCGCCGCAAGCTCGATCAGCTCGACCTGGTCGAGGTGCTCAAGACCCGAGAGTGAGAGATGGACGCGAGACAACGGCGACGCATCGTGGGGCGCATCATCACCTGGGCGGTGGTGCTCGGGGTGTTGGGGTTGATCGGGCTCGGCTTCGTGCCCAAGCCGGTGGCGGTCACGCTCGGCAAGGTCGAGCAACGCCCGCTGGAGGTCACGGTCGACGAGCCGGGCAAGACGCGCATCCGGAACAAGTACGTGATCTCGGCGCCGGTGACCGGGAACCTGTCGCGCATCACGCTGCGCGCGGGCGACATCGTCGAGGTGGGCGCGCTGGTGGGTGAGCTCTCGCCGGTGGCGCCGCAGCTGCTCGACGAGCGCACGCGCGCCGAGGCCAACGCGCGCGTCGCGGTGGCGCAGGCGAACCTCGCGCGCACCAAGTCGTCGATCGAGCGCGCGAACAGCGCGGCGTCGTTCGCCAAGGACCAGGCCGCGCGCACGCGCAAGCTGCACGCCGAGAGCGGCGCGAGCAAACAAGCGCTGGAGCAGTCCGAGTACCAGGAGAAGTCCGCAGCCGACGAGCTCGCGAGCGCGAACCTCGGCGAGAAGGTGGCGGCCAACGAGCTGGAGGCGGCGCGGGCCGTGCTCGCTTCGATCAGCGGCAAGGGCGGCACCAAGCTACCGCTGATCGCGCCCGTGCGCGGCGAGGTGCTGCGCGTGTACCAGGAGAGTGAAGGTGTGGTGCAGCTCGGCGCGCCGCTGGTCGAGATCGGCGATCCGCACGCGCTGGAGCTGGTGGTCGACGTGCTGAGCACGGACGCGGTGCGCATCGCGCCGGGCGCACCGGTGCACATCGAGCGCTGGGGCGGCGATCACGCGCTGGAGGCGCGCGTGCGCACCAAGCAGCCGTCCGCGTTCACCACCCGCAGCGCGCTCGGCGTGGAGGAGCAGCGTGTGCCGGTGGTGATCGACATCGTCGAGGACCCGAAGGCCTGGAGCACGCTCGGCGACAACTACCGCGTCGAGGCGCGCATCCAGGTCGCGAGCCTGCCCAGCGCCGTGGTCGCCCCCGCGAGCGCGCTGTTTCGCGACGAGGGGGCCTGGCGCGCGTTCACGATCGCTGGCGAGCAGGCCAAGAAGGTGCAGGTCGACACCGGCGCGCGCACGCCCGACTGGGTCGAGGTGCGCGGCGGGCTGAAGGTGGGCGACCGCGTGGTGCTGTTCCCGAGCGACACGGTCGTCGATGGCGTGAAGCTCGCGCCGCAGTCGCCCGCGCGCGAGTGATTCGCAGCGCGGTGTAGGCACCGAATCGTTCCCAGCTAGGGGCTCGCTGATAGCGAGTCGCTATGTGCTCGATTCAAATTTTGCATCGCACTCCGGCGCACCCTCGTCGCATTATCCATCCCGTGCAGTCGCGGATGGGTGTCCGCGAAGCGCAACCAACTGCATGTGGATCCGGAGGGAGCGATGAGCCCGAGGGTGACGCGAACGCGCGCCACGATCTGTGCGACCGTGCTCGCGAGCGTGGGAGTGTGGGCCTACGCCGAAGCACAGAGTGCCGACACGCATGGCGCGCTGGCGATGAATCAACAGCTGGCGAAGGTGGACGGCCTGAGCGTGACCAAGGCCGTCGAGGTGCCGCAGGGCGTCTCGCCCGCGTTCTGGTCGTCGCTCGTGCCGAAGGACAATCCAGGCACACCGGCGCAGGTCGCGCTGGGAAAAAAGCTCTACTTCGACACGCGGCTGTCGAAGGATGGAACGGTCGCGTGCGCGACCTGCCACGACGTGAGCCGCGGCTTCAGTGATCACCGCGCGATGTCCGAAGGCGTCGGCGGGCAGGTCGGCCGGCGCAACGCGCCGACGACGCTGAACGCCGCCTTCTTCCACACGCAGTTCTGGGACGGCCGCGCCTCCACGCTCGAGGACCAAGCGGGCCTGCCGATCACCAACCCGATCGAGATGGGCCAGCCGAACGAGGCCGCCGCGCTGGCCGCGATCGCGGGCGACGCGCAGTACCAGGCCGACTTCAAGGGCGCGTAC